>JANORH010000082.1:0-5006 GCA_031415215.1 Alphaproteobacteria bacterium
CTCGATGGTCGCCCAGATCGCCAAGGCCAAGGGCCACACCGTGATCGGCACGGCCGGTGGGGCGGACAAGGTCGCGTTCCTGAAGTCCATCGGCGTTGACCACGCCATCGACTACAAGGTCGAGAAAGATCTGACCGCCGCCCTGGCCAAGGCGGCACCCGACGGCATCGACGTCTATTTCGACAACGTCGGCGGCGACCATCTGGTGGCAGCGTTGAACGCGGCCCGCCCGTTCGCGCGCTTTGCGCTGTGCGGTGCCATCTCGATGTACAACGCCACCGAACTACCCCCCGGCCCCAGCAACATCATGCAGATGGTGGGCAAGCAGCTGCGGATGGAGGGTTTCATCGTGTCGTCCAACTGGGACATGATGCCCGCCTTCCTCAAGGACCTGTCCGGCTGGGTGAAGGACGGCAAGGTCACCTGGAAAGAGACCGTCTTCGAGGGCATCGAAAAAGCCCCCGACGCATTCCGGGGCCTGTTCTCCGGTGAAAACCTCGGAAAGATGCTGGTCAAGCTGGCCTAATCGTTGGACCGTCACGGGCGGGGGCGTAAAAGCCCCCGTCCAACCTGTATGTATCGGAGCTGTGAGTGCCGCGCCTCTTTAGCGCCTACGTGATCGTCGACTGGAGCGCGTCCTCCAAACCAAACACGGGGGCGGATTCCGTATGGATTGGCGTGCTGAAGCGCGATGTCCGGTTCCGCATGACGTTCGAGGCCTTCAATCCCCCGACGCGATCGGAGGCGGAGTCGCGTCTTGCGACCATCCTGGACGACCTGAAGAAGCGCTCGGAGCGGGCGTTGGTGGGGTTTGATTTCCCTCTGGGGTTTCCGCGCGGCTATGCGCAGGCCCTGAAGTTGCCGGGTGATCTGGCCTGGCGATCTGCATGGGACGATCTTGAGCGATACGTCAAAGACAAGCCGAACAATATCAACAACCGATTTGGCGTGGCCGCCGGGATCAACCGCCGCCTGACGGACGGTCCGTTCCCGTTCTGGGGATGCCCGCCCAAGGACACGTTGACGACCCTGCAACCGAAAAAATCCCGGCAGCACGGACCGGGCGACCTCCCGGAGTTTCGTCATACAGAGCTGGCGGCCAAGGGTGCGTCGTCGATCTGGAAGACGTACTACAACGGGTCCGTCGGGGGTCAGGCAATCCTGGGCATGCCCGCAGCCCGGCGAATCAAGGTCGGTCGCGGTGACGGAGTCAGAGTCTGGCCCTTCGAGACAGGCTTCAAGGCGCTGACCGAACAAGACCTTGAGGGCGTCGATGTCCTCCTCGCCGAGGTCTACCCGTCGCTCATCAAGCCGGAAGGGAGCGTCGGTGAGATCAAGGACCTGATGCAGGTTCGGACCCTTGCCGAACATTTCGCGCGTCTGGATGAGGCCAGTAAGTTTGGTGCCGTTTTCGCCGCGCCGAAGGGCACGGACCCGCAGATCATCGAAGACGCCGAGCGCGAAGAGGGCTGGATTCTGGGCGCCGGGGCTTAGGCTCTCAAGGCCTCCAGCGCCTCGCGAAACCGGCGCGATAACGGCACCTCAACCGCGCCGAGCTCAACGGCATAGTCGCCCGACCCCTCCGGCCGTAGCCCGGTCACCCGCGCCGCGTTGACCAGCCAGGATCTGTGGGTGCGGACAAATCCCTGCGGACCCAGGCGTCCTTGCAGCCCGCCCAGAGATGTCCGCATCAGGGGCCGCCGTCCGTCACTCAACAGAAACTCCGCGTAGTTGCCCGCCGACCGGACGGCCAGAATGTCGCTCAGTTGCGTCCTGACCAACCGGGCACCGTCGACGATATCGAAGCCGGTCGGCGTAACCTTTGGATCCACAACCGGATTGGCGCGCCGCCACCGAAGCAGAAACCTCATCGTCAACGCCGCAACGGTGTAGCCGAGCACATCCTTCGCCAGTTCATAAGGTACCTCGGCGAGCCAGCGGCCAAAATCATAGGTGGAACCCAGCACAACGGGGAAAATCAGGCTCCGCAGCGCGACGGCACCGCCGATGTGAAAGGCAGCGAACGCGCTGAACCCCAACAGATGCAGGACCAGCAACCGCCAGGCCGGCGGAAACGTGCGGTAGGCCCAGTACGAGACCAACATGGGAAACACCAGCCCCAACCCTACGGTCACGGCGCTGGATAGCTCGCAGACCACGGGGTGAATCAGACCGTCCTGCGGTTGATCATGAAACGCAGTGATCACGTTGAGGATGTTGATCAACAGCACGATCACCGCGCCGAACAGCCAGCCAACCGCCAAAGTGAGGCGTTCTGACTCTTCTGGCCACAAGCTGGAGATCAATGGCCGTTGATCACGGCCAACGCGCCGCTCGTCCCATACCCCTTGGCCATCCCGCGTAGCGGGTTTTATTGGCGCATCGTTCAGGACAGGCTCTGCACTCACAATGACCTCCCCTCGCCTTCGCCAAGCCTTTTACCTCGCCAGCCTACTCGTACTGACCGCCTGTGCGCCAGCCGCCACTCGGACCTCCTTGACGACGACAGATATCGACTGGCCTCACTACGGCGGTGATGCCGGCGGCCAGCGTTTCTCCAGCGCAGCCCAGATCACACCAGCAAACGTTCGCGGCCTGAAGGTGGCCTGGACCTATTCGACCGGTGAGATGAAACGCCATCCCGAGGCCATCGAGCACTCCGCCTTCGAAAATACTCCCATCCTGGCGGGTGGGCGACTCTTCGTCTGTTCCCAGTTCAACGCCGTGTCCGCCGTGGACCCCGTCACGGGCAAGCAACTCTGGCAGTACGACCCGAAGGTGGATCCCACCGTCGAGTACCCCAACGACTACACCTGCCGGGGTGTCACGTACTGGCGCGATCCCGTGGCACCGGCGAATGCCCCCTGCGTCGAGCGCGTCTATGTACCTACTGCGGACCGGCGCCTGATTGCCCTGGACGCTGCCAGCGGCGCGCTCTGCAAAGGGTTCGGCACCGCCGGGGTCGTGGATGTGGGCGCGGGGCTCAAGCTTGAGCACGCGGGCCAGATGCAGATCACCTCGCCACCGGTCATTGCGCGGGGCGTGATTGTGGTGGGCTCGGCCCTCGACGACAATCAACGGGTCCGCGAGCTCCCCGGTGCCGTCCGCGCCTATGATGTGCGTACCGGCGCACCCCGATGGAATTTCGATCCCCTGGCCGCTTCCGCCCCCGGCAACGTCGCCGGCGCCGCCAACGCCTGGGCCCCGATGTCTGCGGACGAGGCGCGCGGCCTGATCTTCGTGCCGACCTCCAGCGCCAGCCCCGACTTCTACGGTGCAGCACGAAACGGCGCGAACGGTCACGCCAATTCCGTGGTGGCGCTCAACGTGGAGACCGGCGTCCCCGCCTGGAGTTTCCAGACCACCCACCATGACGTCTGGGACTACGACGTCCCCGCGCAGCCCACCCTGGCCAACGTGGCCTATGGCGGCAGGATGACGCCGGCGGTGATCCAGGCCACCAAACAGGGCCTGATCTTCACCCTGGCCCGAGACACCGGGGTGCCAGTGATCCCGGTGCGCGAACGGGCGGTGCCCCAGGGCGGTGCGCCCGGCGAAATCCTGTCACCGACCCAGCCATTTCCCGATGCGCCAAAGTCGCTGTCGCCGGACAGGGTCTCGGCAAAGGACGCCTTCGGGATCACACCGTGGGAACGCAAGGCCTGCGAAAAAGCCATCGCCGGAACCCGCAACGAAGGCATCTACACCCCACCGTCTCTCAAGGGCACGCTGATCCATCCTTTCACCGGCGGCGGCGCGAACTGGGGCGGTCTGGCCTTCGATGCGGGCCGCCAGGTCGCCTACATCAACACTTCCAGCGCCATGCACATGGTCACCCTGATCCCGGCGGATCGCGTCAAGGCGGCCCGCGCTGCGGAACCCGACGAAGAGATCTCCCCCCAGACCGGTGCGCCCTACGGCATGCGCCGCGTCCTGATGCGTTCGCCCATCGGCCTGCCCTGCAACCCGCCGCCGTGGGGCCAGCTGCATGCCATCGATATGAAGACCGGGGCGATCCTCTGGCAGGTCCCGCTGGGCACCACCCGCGACCTGGCGCCTGGATCACAGTTCCTGCTGCGCGGCACAGGGACGCCCAACTTCGGCGGGCCGATCACCACGGCATCGGGCCTGGTGTTCATCGGTGCGGCCATGGACAACTACCTGCGCGCCTTCGATGCCCGCACCGGCCAGGAACTCTGGAGAGGCCGCCTGCCCGCCGGAGGTCAGGCCACGCCGATGACCTATGTCGCCAAAGGTCGCCAGTATGTGGTGATCGCGGCGGGGGGCCATTCCAAGTCCGACACCAAGCGCGGGGACACCGTGGTGGCCTACGCTTTGCCGAACTAGATCGGCCGACGGCTCAGCATCCAGAACCGGCCCAGGAGCAAGGCGCACGACACCAGCGTCGCAATGATGATCGCCCAGATGATGCCGTTGATCCCCAGCTTCATGGAGATCGCCAGCCACCAGGCCAGCGGGGCCATGATCACCACATAGCTGAGCAGGTGGGTATAGCTCGGCACCCACACATCCCCGCTGGCCCGGAGCGATTGCGCCACCACCACCTGGATCGCGTCGGGCAGAAAGAACAGGCAGCACAGGATCAACGCCGGCACCGCCATGGCAATAGTGGCCGCGTCCTGGGTGTTGGCTTCCTCGTTGATCGTCGCGGTGGGCCAGATGATCAGCGACACCAGCAGGCCAAACGCGGTCGCCACGCCGACCGACACCATCACCGCCCGATTGACCGCCGCCAGATCCCGCGCGCCATAGGCCTTGCCCACCAGCACCGCCGCCCCCGTCGCCAGGCCCAGCGGCACCATGAAGATGATCGACGCGACATTGAGCGTGATCGCGAACGCGGCCACCGCCAGCCCGCCGATCCAGCCCGCCACGATGTTCATCCCCGCAAAGGACGCCACCTCGAAGAAGTTGGAGGCCCCGGCTCCGTAACCGATATGGCGCTGCTCGATCTCGGCGGGGCGGTCGCGCTCAGGCTTGCGAAA
>JANORH010000083.1:0-2552 GCA_031415215.1 Alphaproteobacteria bacterium
TGGACGGCAAGATCGAGATCGATCCGATGATCACCCACAAGCTGCCGCTGGACCGCATCAACGAGGCCTTTGATCTGATGCACGCCGGAACCAGCATCCGCACCGTGGTGACCTTTTGAGCCTGGAGACCCTCTCCACCACCAGGATGTTCGGCGGTGTCCAGGGCGTCTATCGCCACCCGAGCCGCGAGACGGGCACGCCTATGACCTTCAGTGTCTTCTTGCCGCCGCAGGCCGAGACGCGCGCTTGCCCCGTGGTCTGGTACCTGTCCGGCCTGACCTGCACTCACGCCAATGTCACGGACAAGGGCCAGTTCCAGAGGGTCTGCGCCGAACTGGGCCTGATCTTCGTGGCACCGGACACCAGCCCCCGCGGCGATGGCGTGCCGGACGATCCTGAGGGCGCCTTCGACTTCGGCCTGGGCGCAGGTTTCTATCTGGACGCCACGGAACTCCCCTTTTCGGCAAACTACCGGATGGAGAGCTATGTCGTCGCGGAACTGCCCGAGCTGATCGCCGCCCACTTTCCCGTCGATATGACCCGCCAGGGACTGACAGGCCACTCAATGGGCGGCCACGGCGCCCTGACGCTTGCGCTGAAAACGCCAGGACATTGGCGCAGCGTGTCGGCCTTTGCACCCATAGCCTCACCGATGCGCTGTCCCTGGGGTGAGAAGGCGTTGACAGGCTATCTGGGGGCCGACCGCAGTGACTGGCGGCGCTACGACACCACCGCGCTGATCGAGGACGGTGCCCGTTTGCCGGACTTGCTTATCGATCAGGGCGAGGCCGACAATTTCCTCACGGGCCAGTTGAAGCCCGAACTTCTGGAAGCGGCCTGCCGTGACGCCGGCGTTCCGATCACCCTGCGGCGGCAGCCCGGCTACGACCACAGCTACGCCTTCATCGCCACGTTCATGGAAGACCACCTTCGCTGGCATCTTGAGCGGCTGAGGCGCTGAGGTCTGGCGTCCGATGGCGGCTGACTGTCGAACGAGGTCTTCTCATTTTCGCATATGGCTATGCGATAATTATTTATTGCGTTAATTCAATGCATTGATGGAAATCATGGCCTTGGGTGCATTGCGTCAATGCGTCCGGATTGTGAAGCTTTTTTTCGGAACCCGTGAATTTTCACGAATGGATTCCGGGTCGGGCTCCCGACACCGTGACGAGACGCTGGACGAACACTGCGCGACTTCCTGAATTCGAGGACGCTATGGCGCTTCTGCGCCGCCTCGAACTTCAAGGTTGGCCAATTTAGAGGGGAATGCTGTTGAAAAAGAACTGGTATCTGTCGGTTGGCGCTGGCGCGCTGTCGATCTTTGGCGCGGGCCTCTCGACGGCGTCGGCGCAAACCGCCGGCCAGTCGGCTGATCAGGGCACAACCGTCGAGGACGTGGTCGTCACCGCATCCCGTCGCGAGGAAAAGTTGCAGGACGTGCCGATCGCCGTCCAGGCGCTGAGCGGCGACGCGCTGCAGGAACTGGGCATCACCGATTTCCAGAAGCTGTTACTGTTCCTGCCCGATGTGCATGCTGCGGGTCGCGGCCCGGGTCAGAACACCGTCTATATCCGGGGGCTTTCCACCGACACGGCATCCATCCTGATCGGCGGTTCGGCCGGCACCAACCCCAACGTCGCGGTTTATCTGGACGACGTCGCCGTCTCGATGCCAGTGCGCAATCTAGACGTCTACGCCGCCGACCTGGAACGCATCGAGGTCCTGAAGGGTCCGCAGGGGTCGCTGTTCGGTGCCAGCGCCATGGGCGGTGCCATCCGCTATATCACTGCCAAACCTAACCTAAGCCAGTTCAGTTCCGGCTTTAGCGCCAGCTACGGCACCACGAAGAGCGGTGACGACAGCGCCAGCGGCCAAGGCTTCGTCAACATCCCGATTATCAAGGACAAGCTCGCCGTCCGCCTGGTTGTCTACAACGACAGCAAGGGCGGCTATATCGACAACATTCCGGCGACCTACCAAATGCCGCTTACCTCGCCCGGATTCCGTGGCCGGCCTGGTTTCGCCAATATCGCGCGACCGATCGTCAACAATGGAACAACGGCCGAGAAGAATTTCAACTCGGCCGATTATCGGGGCCTGCGGATCGCCGTGGCCTACCAGATCAATGACGACTGGAGTGTTGGTGTCCAGCACCTGACCCAGACGCTGAAGACCGAGGGTGTGTTCGACTACGACCCGACCCTGCCTGACTTGCAGGTCAAACGATTCAACCCGGATAACCTGAACGATAATGGCGATGTGTCAGCCTGGACCCTGAAGGGCCGACTGGGACAGCTCGACCTGCTGTATACCGGGGGCTACATCAATCGTCGCGCAGTGCAGAACACCGACTACACCAACTACTCGTCTTCAGGCCCGTTCGCGGTCTACTACAATTGTGACTATGCGGCCTATGTACACGCCTATGGTGGCAGCGCGGTCCTGCCGGCGACGGCGGCCTGCCACAACCCGAAGAACCATGTCTTCAACCAGACGCGGAATACCCGGTTCACCGAAGAGTTCCGCATCTCGACGCCTGCTGAAAACCG
>JANORH010000084.1:0-4177 GCA_031415215.1 Alphaproteobacteria bacterium
CCCCGGCCTCGGTCTTCAGCCAGCCGTACGCGTTGGTGCCCTTGACCTGCAGGGTCACGGACTTGATGCCCGCCTGCTCACCGCTGGTTTCCTCGAGGAACTCTACCTCCATCCCGTGAGCGTTCGCCCAACGCGAGTACATGCGCAGCAGCATACCGGCCCAGTCGTTGGACTCGGTGCCCCCTGCCCCGGAGTTGATTTCCACGAACGCATCGTTGCCGTCGGCCTCGCCAGACAGCAGCGCCTCAAGCTCGGCGCGACCGCCGCGATCCTTCAGCGCCTTCAGTTGCGCGCGTGCCTCGTCGAGACTGGCTTCGTCGCCCTCCTCGTCGGCCATTTCGGCGTAACCCAAGGCGTCCGCGAGGTCGCGCTCCAGCCCCTTCACGGCATCAATCTGACTGGCTAGCCGGGTCCGCTCGCGCATCAGCGCCTGCGCCGCCTCGGCGTTGTCCCACAGCGTCGGGTCCTCGACCCGGGCATTCAGCTCATCAAGTTTGCGAAGTGCAGGGTCCCAGTCAAAGACGCCTCCTGAGCAAGTCGATCGACTGCTCGATATCGGCCTTGGCGGCCTCGACATCCAATCTCATGGGGGGAACTCCAGATGCGGGGGCGGCATTTAGGCTGAGTGGGTCGTGAGAACAAGACGGCGAAATCAGAAGAGGTCAGAGAGATCATCCTTCTTCTTCGCCACAGGTGCCGCCGGTGCCGCAACCGCTGCAGCAGCGCTGGGGGCCCCGGTGACGCCGTTCTGGAAGACCGTGGAATAGGGTTGCGGGCCCGAGGGCGCACCGGCCGCGCCGAGCGGTGCGCTCAGGCCTGTCGGTTCAGTCCCCGGACGGAACGCCTCACGAATGCCCCGGATCATCGCGAACTTGGCCTCGGTGGGCGCCTTGAATTCCTCGGCCGGCTTGTCCTTTAGCGCCACGCCCATAAAGTCGACGAAGATCGGAACGGCGGCCACACTGCCGGTTTCGTTGTTCCCGAGACTGCGGTTGTCGTCGAAGCCGATGTAGACGCCCACCACCAGATGAGGCGAAAAACCCATGAACCAGGCAGATCGGTAGTCGTTCGTGGTACCCGTCTTGCCGCCAACCGGTTTGCCCAAAGACAGCGCCTGTGTCGCCGTGCCGCGCTGGACGGCACCCTGCAGCATCGAGGTGATCTGATAGGCGGTGACCGGGTTCAGCGCCTGATCGCCGGTCCTGAGAATCCGGGGGCTCTCGGCACCGATGAAGCCCAGGTCACAACGCTCGCACTCCCGGCGATCCGAGCGCCAGATCACCTTGCCGTTTCGATCCTGCACCAGCTCGATCAGATGCGGCTGCACCAGACGGCCTCCGTTCACGAAGGTCGAATAGGCACCTGCCATCCGATAGACCGTGGTCTCACCAGCCCCCAGTGCCATGGCCAGCACATTGTCCATATCCTTGGTTTCGCCGAGCCGTTTCGCCAGGTCGGACACCTTGGCCATGCCGATCGACTGGGCCAGCCGGACCGTCATGGTGTTGCGCGATAGCTCAAGGCCGCGCCGGAGCGTCAGCGCGCCAAAATAGTCCCGGCTGTAGTTCTCGGGGCTCCAGTCCTGACCGCCGTAACCCCGCAACGTAATCGGCGCGTCCAGCACCGTGCTGGCAGGCGTGTAGCCGTTCTCAAGCGCGGCGGCGTAGACGATAGGCTTGAACGACGATCCGGGCTGGCGCAGCGCCTGGGTGGCGCGATTAAAACTGGAGAGCGAGAACGAGTACCCGCCCACCATGGCCACGACGCGCCCGGAATAGGGCTCCATCGCGACCAGCGCACCATTTACGGCAGGCACCTGCTTGAGCCGGAAACCCGGCCCCTCTTCATCCGGCGCGACAAAGATCAGGTCACCGACGCCGATCCCCCTCCCGGCTCTGGCCCATGAAACATCGGTCCCGGCCAAGGTCCCGATCACGCCCTCGATCGTGCGGACCTGCACCGAGCCGCCCGCCACGCTGATGACGACGGCCTGTCTCCAGGTTCGTCGCTCCGAAGGTTTCGAGCGTTTTTTTGCGATGGCTTCCCAACCGGCCAGGGTCTCGACCTTGCCCCAAGCGCCGCGCCAGCCATGGCGGCGGTCGTAATTCTCAAGGCCATTCATCAGCGCCGTGCGCGCCGCGCTCTGCAGCTTGGGATCCAGGGTGGTGCGGACATAATAGCCGCCGGCGTTCAACCGTTCGTCGCCCAGTTCCTTCATATTCAGCGAGATGCGGCGCACCTCTTCGACGAAGTAATCGGCGTCGCGATACTGGGACCGCGAGGGCGCCGCCTGAACCTTCAGCGGTTGCTTCATGGCTGCCTCAGCCTCGGCGCGTGACACCCAGCCCAGGTCGGCCATCTGGTCGAGGATCCAGTCGCGACGCCCGACCGCCTGTCCGTAGCGTCGGATCGGATGGTAGTTGTCAGGTCCCTTTGGCAGCGCCGCCAGATAGGCGCTCTCGGCAAGGGTCAGCTCACTAAGCGACTTTCCGAAATAGTTATAGGCGGCGGCACCGACCCCAAAGGACCGGTACCCTAACCAGATCTCGTTCATGTAGAGCTCGAGAATCCGCTCCTTCGACAGCGTCCGCTCCAGTTGCGACGCCAGGATGGCCTCCTTGAGCTTGCGACCGATGGTCTGGTCGCTGGTCAGAAGGATAGTTTTCGCCACCTGCTGGGTAATGGTGGAACCACCCTCCAGCCTCCGTCCCTGCGCTAGATTGAGCACATTCTTGGCCATCGCCCGACCAAACCCGCCGATGTCCATGCCGCCATGCTTGAAGAAACCATGGTCCTCGGCGGCCAGGAACGCCTGCGCCGTCTGGGCCGGGATGGCGTCGTAGGGCACAAAAATCCGACGCTCGCGCGAGAACTCACCGATCAGCGTACCATCCCAGGCATAGGCCCGCGTGGCGGTCGCCGGATGATAGTCCACCAGATCGCCAGCATCCGGCATGTCATGGAAAAGCCAGGCGGCATAGATGCCCGTCGCCAACGCAGCCACCGCAACGAAACTGAGCACCGCCACGCCGGCCAGGCCGAGCCAGCGGGTGCGGCTTGCCGGTTCGGATGTGGCGGGGGAGATCAAAGGCGCACACGCTCCAAAGGCTCAAGTGCCTTTCAACTCGCGTCGTCTAGCCTGTGTCGCGGCGGGTGCCAACGGCCCCGGACGTTTGACGCATCAGCGCGAGGCCAGCCGCATCGTTTCGCCGAAATGCTCATCGACCGCATGGGCGACGGCGACCATCAACCTGCCGCGGCGGGTTGGATCGCGGAGCCGTGCTTCGTCCTCCGGATTGGAGACAAAACCCATTTCGAGCAACACCGCCGGAACGTCAGGTGCCAGCAGCACCATGAACCCTGCGTCCCGGTGGCTCCGACGCAGCAACGGGGCCTTGCCCTCGATGTGGGTCAGCAGGGTCTGGGCAAACACAGCCGAGCGGTTTCGGGTGGCCCGCTGCGTCAGGTCGAACAGAATATCCCGCACCCCCTGATCGCCGGTAAGGCTCGCCTTCATGAACCAGTTGTCGCCGCTGACGAACCGCGCCGAGCGCTGGCTCGCCTTGTCAGACAGGGTGTAGACCGAGGCCCCCTTGAGCGCAGTTTCAGGTCCCGAATCCGAATGGATGGAGATGAACAGGTCCGCGCCGGCGCGCTGGGCGATACGTACCCGCGACTCCAGCGGCACATAGACATCGGACGTTCGGGTCAGCACGACTTTGTAACGCCCGGACTTGCCCAACTGATCGGCCAGGCTACGGGCTGCCGCAAGATTGATATCCTTTTCCACGCTGAGAACACCGACCGCACCGCTGTCGCGCCCACCATGGCCGGCATCAATCACCACGACCTTCCTGAGGGGCAAGGCCACGACCCTGGTCGGCTGGATCGAAGCCTTTGCCGGCAAAAACCGGGTCCTCAGCGCGGGCGTGATGGGCCTGGCGACCGTCGAGGCCGTCATGACCGCACCCGGCGCTGCGGCCACGTCGATCACATAGCGATAGCTGGCAACGCCGTCAGCCGGAGATAGCAGGAAGCGCTTCTTCAGTTTTCCATCCGCCGCCAGATCCATCTGCAGCCGGGTACCCCCCGACACCTGATCGACCAGCCAGGTCTTGATGATGCCGCGCCCTGCGCCCTGATGAACCTGAGTGGCCTTCACACCGGGCAGTAGAAT
>JANORH010000085.1:0-1671 GCA_031415215.1 Alphaproteobacteria bacterium
TGGACGGCAAGATCGAGATCGATCCGATGATCACCCACAAGCTGCCGCTGGACCGCATCAACGAGGCCTTTGATCTGATGCACGCCGGAACCAGCATCCGCACCGTGGTGACCTTTTGAGCCTGGAGACCCTCTCCACCACAAGGTGCCGTCAGTCTAACTGTCACTGGTCTCCAGATATGGCCGCGTGGCCATGACGGAGCTGCCGGTGAAACCGATCTCGTTCAAGCGCCACCGATTTCCTGCGGATGTGATCCGGCAGGCGGTGTGGCTGTACTTCCGGTTCACACTGAGCTTCCGAGACGTTGAGGAAATGCTGGCCCAGCGGGGCATCGAAGTCAGCTACGAGACGGTCCGCTGCTGGGCGCTCAGGTTCGGGCCAGAGATCGCGGCGAACCTACGCCGGTGCCGGTGTCCGCCGACGGGCCGGTGGCATCTGGATGAGATGTACGTTCGGATCGGCGGGCAAGAGATGTGGCTCTGGCGCGCCGTCGACGATGAGGGCGAAGTCCTCGACGTGCTGGTCCAGAAGCGTCGGAACAAGCACGCCGCGCTGAAGCTACTCAGGAAGTTGCTCAGGAACCAGGGCATCCACCCCGAAACGATCACGACGGACAAGCTGGCGTCATACGGCACCGCTGTACGCGAGCTCGGTCTTGCTGGGTGTCATCGACCAGGCGGAATGCGGGAAAACAACCGCGCTGAGAACTCCCATCTGGCGATCCGACGACGAGAACGAAAGCAGCAGAAGTTCAAGTCCCAAGGTTCAGCTCAAAGGTTCCTCGCCACCCGCGCCCCGATCTACAATACCTTCAATCTGCAGCCCCACCTGATCCGCCGCCCGACCCTCCGCCTATTCCGGGCTGAGGCCCATCGGACATGGGCGGCTGCCACCGCGGCTGCATGATCATGACATAGGGCAGGGGCTTCCCTGGCTCGGCGGAGTTAACCTGACAGTTCCCCCCGGGCTGTCTGGACCGGGTCGCTTGGCCCGAAGGGACGCTTCCTTCTCATAGAATGGCGAAAATGGAGTGGCGGATGCCGGTGTTGGTTCTGTGGCCGCATCCCACGGCCAGTATTCCATTTAGCCAAGCGTAACGCAGGTCGGCGGTCTCGAAGAGGGGGGCAATCCGGATATAGTAGTCGCTATCAGGCACATTTGGTTGGGCGGGGTCGCGGAAAGCGGCGTTGACGGCTTGGCTGACGACGCTCCTACCAGTGTAGGTGATGTAGATAGTCGCTCCGTCATGAGTTTCCCAGATCACCCTGGCATCGAAGGTTCCCACAAGCGTGCCGGCCTCAATCTCGCCGGTAGTCGCCCAGTTACCCCCGCCCGGCAGTATTTGTCCCGTCAGGCGAGGCCCGTCGAAGTGGCCGCCCGTCACATAACCCACCCGCCGCGATGTCCAGGGAGACTGGCCAAGAGGCATGATCCCGCCTTCGACCAGGAAGTCTGCGACACAGAGGGGCTCGCTCGGGAGCGATGGCCAGTCGAACGTCAGTTCGGCCATGGTCTCAGCGTTCTTTTGCTGGTGGCCGGGTTGAGAAAATCGGTCGCTTCGAAGCCCTTCGGTGCCGCGACCTCGACGATGGCTTCCGGGCGGTTGTCGTATTCCATGCGGAGTGCGCGGGTGATGACGGCGTGCATGGCGTAGAGGGTGGTGATGTAGGT
>JANORH010000086.1:0-4089 GCA_031415215.1 Alphaproteobacteria bacterium
CCTGCGATACCTGGTCCAGCAGGGTCACTTCATCGGCCAGAGTGTGCTGCTCGCCCCCCAGTTGTTGAAGTTCACCCAGGGTTCCGGCGGGAATGAGTTCGAACACGCCGCGACCCGCACGTCCCATGGCTTCGGCGAGCATTATGATCTCATCGTCGGCCGCAAAGGTGCCGGGGATGGGCACGCCGCCCATGGTGCGATGGCCGATGGTGCGTGAGGTCGAAAACCCGACAGCCCCGGCTGTCAGGGCCTCTTCGACAAGCCTCGACATCGTGGCCATGTCCTCGGGCGTTGCGGCTTCGTTGGCGCGTCCGCGCGCTCCCATGACGTAGTTTCGCAGCGCCGCGTGGGGAACCTGCGCGCTGATATCGAGAGCGAACCTGCGGGTCGCCAGATAGTCCATGTATTCGGGGAAGGTCTCCCAGGCGCCCCAAGCGACACCCTCGTAGAGTGCCGTACCGGGAATGTCCTCGACACCCTCCATCACCTCGATCAGCTCGCGTTCACCACCAGGCGGCGCGGGCGCGAAGCCGACGCCGCAATTTCCCATCACGACGGTGGTCACGCCGTGGCTGGCGGACGGGTCCAGCTGGTCGTCCCAGCACACCTGGCCGTCGTAGTGGGTGTGCACGTCGACGAAGCCCGGCGTCACGATCGCCCCGTTGGCGTCGAACGTCTCCCGCGCCGCGGTGGATATGGACACCCCGATCTCGACGATCCGGCCATCCTTGATCCCGATGTCGCCCGACGTCGGGGCACCACCCAGACCATCGATCAGTTTGCCGCCCTTGATCAGTGTATCGAGCATTCCGGTCCCCAAAAGCCTGGACAGCACTGCGTACTATCAGGTCTCGTCAGGCCCGGCGGAACCGGCGGAAACGATAGAAATCAGCGCCTGTAAGCTGCCCTACTGCCGGGTCCGGTAGTCGCCGAACGCGCCGTCGCGCGCATCGAGCGCCTGGGAGACACCTTCGCGGAACCGCGCAAAGGTTTCGCGGCTGGAGGGCGTCGTCAGCGCCAGGGCCTGGATTTCGGCGCCGGCGCGGATCGAGGCGCGCAGGCCCATGATCTCCATGGACCGGTGGACCGAGCGCTTGTTCATCTGTTGAACGTCAGTCGGGATCTTGGCGACCCGCTCGGCCATAGCCAGCACCCCGGCTTCCAGCTGGTCGATCGGGAACGCGCGATTGGCGAAGCCGACGCGGACCGCCTCCAGACCGTCGATGGCGTCGCCGGTCAGCATCATCTCCATAGCTGGCCGCAGGCCACAGAGCCCGGCGTGGAACTGGTTGTCGGGCGGGCTCATCATGCGCACCGGCGGATAGCCGATCTGGGCGTCTTCGGCGACGTAGACGAGGTCGCAGGCGGTGGCGAGTTCCGAACCGCCAGCCAGGCACCAGCCATGCACCTGGGCGATTACCGGTTTGGCCAGATCCCAGATCCGAAAGCACCCCTCTACCACATGACGCGCCCACTGCCCCGACCCGGCGGCGGTGTGAAAGGGCAAGGGCTGGGCTGCGCCGCCACCCAGATCGTAGCCTGCCGAGAAGCATTTCCCTGCGCCGCGCAGGATGGTGACCCGCACGGTGGGGTCACGGTCAGCCGCCTCCAGTGCGTCAAACAGCCGCCCCCGCAGTTCGTTGGAGAGTGCATTGCGCTTGTCCGGACGGTTGAGAGTCAGGCGGCGCACAAACGGTGCCGGGTTGTCGATCAGAAGAGTCTCTGCGGTTTCGCTCATGGTCGGTCAGCTCCCGGTTCAAGAAATTGTCGGCACGACGGAGGCGATGGCTACCCGCGCGTCGCATTGCATGGACCCTGACTCCATTCGACGGTGTATGAAAGAAAAGTCAGAGCTGATTGTAAAAAGCATGTTCGGCGGATTATGGTCGAAGTCGACGTTGCTTGAGGTCCGCCGGATTAGAGCGGTCGGCTGCGAAATCGGGGAGCAGGAACCATGGCCAGAATTGACGGACCTCTTTCATCCAAGGTCGTTCTGATTTCAGGCGGTGCCAGCGGCATCGGCTATGCCACCGCCCGGCTGTTTGTCGAGCAAGGTGCCAGGGTCGCGCTCGGAGACGTGCAGTCCGCCAAGGGCATGGCCGCCGCAGAAGCCCTGGGCGAGCAGGCGATGTTCGTCGATCTTGACGTAACGCAGGAGGTACCGTGGCGTGACGCTGTGAGGGCCGTCCAGGCGCGCTTTGGAGCTCTGACGACTGTCGTAAATTCAGCGGGCGTTTCGATCCCGGCCAACATCGAACAGGAAACCCTGGAGGGCTTCCGGCGAACGCTGGCGATCAACCTCGACGGGGTCTTCCTGGGGTGCAAGGTGGGTGTAGAGGCGCTGAAGGCCGGTACCGGCGGGGCGATCATCAATCTCGCCTCCACGCTCGGCGTCCAGGCGGGAGCCATTTTCCCCGCCTATTCGGCGTCGAAGGGTGGCGTGCGGATGTTGACGCGCGCCGTCGCCCTGCATTGTGCGGAACAGGGCTATGACATTCGGGTCAATGCCGTGATGCCGGGCGCGATCCATACCGAGATGGTTGAAGGCTACATCACCGCCGGCGAGGCCGGGGGCGCGACCCGCGAGAGCGTGATCGGCGGCTTTGCTCAGGCCCACCCTATGAAGCGGCTGGGCCGACCGACAGAGCCGGCGGCGGCGATCGTGTTCCTGGCTTCGGACGCTGCAAGTTTCATCACCGGCGCCGACCTGGCGGTCGACGGCGGGCTGCTGGCGTAAGGCCAGGCGAATTCAAGGAGTGACGTACATGGCCGATCATCAAGCCAGGACCGCCGATGCCGCAGCCCGTCCCTTGGCGGACTTCCACATCTTTGACCCCGACCTGTTGCAGGATCCGCACGCCTACTATCGACGCCTGCGGAACGAGGCACCGGTGTTTCGGGACCCCAAGACCGGCATCGTCACCGTCGCCACCTATGATCTGATCATGGAGGTCAATCGCCAGCCGCTGGTGTTCTCCAACAACTTCGGCGGCCAGATGCGTGGTTCCGTCGGCGAGCAGGACGCCGAAGAGGCGGCGATCATGGCCGATGGTATCGCGGTGGCCAACACCATGCTCACGGCCGATCCGCCCGTGCACACACGCTTCCGTAAGCTGGCCATGAAGGCCTTCACACACAAGCGCGTCGAGGTGATGGGCGCCTATGTCGCGACCGTGGCCAACGATCTGATAGATGGCTTCATCGCGGACGGCCGGTGCGAGTTCAAGTCGGCCTTTGCCAATCATTTGCCGATGATCGTGATCGCTGATTCGCTGGGCGCGCCCCGCAGCGACATGGACCGGTTCCACCGCTGGAGCGACGCCTTTGTGGTCCAGCTCGGCGGCGTTTCCGACCGGGAGACCCGTCTGGAAGCCGGGCGGCGAATCAACGAGTTCCAGCGCTATTTCATCGAGATCATCGAGCAGAAGCGCGCCAACCCCACCGAGGATGTGATTTCGGATCTGGTCCACGCCACCCTTGCCGAGGAAGGCGATCCGCGGACCATGGACTATTCGGAGCTGCTCTCGATCATTCAGCAGCTGCTGGTGGCCGGCAACGAAACGACGGCGCACACCCTCACCACCGGCCTCTACTATCTGCTCTCCGACCCCAAGCTGTTGGCGCGCGTCCTGGCCGACCGATCGTTGATTCCGGACTTTGTCGAGGAAACCCTGCGCTTGCTGTCGCCGACCAACAACATGTGGCGGCTGGCGACCCAGGACGCGGAGATCGGCGGCTTCCCGGTCAAGGCGGGCGAGATGATCCTGGTCCGCTATGGGTCAGGCAATCGCGATGACCACCAGTTTCCTGACCCCGACGTCTTCGATCCCGCGCGGCCGGATGCCAGATCACACCTGGCGTTCGGGGCCGGGATTCACACCTGCATCGGCGCGCAACTGGCGCGCAAGGAGATGGTGACGGCGTTCGGGGTGGTGCTTGACCGGCTGAAAAACCCACGCATCCAGGCCGGCCATGGTGCCTTCCGCTACAGCCCGAACATCCTGTTGCGCGGCGTGCTCGAACTGCACATCGAATTCGACCACTAACCGGCTAGGGAGTGACCATGGACATCTCATTCAGCGCCGAGGA
>JANORH010000087.1:0-9961 GCA_031415215.1 Alphaproteobacteria bacterium
AGTGAACATTAATTCCATGGCGTGTCAAACCCGCCTTGTGAAGGTATGGTTATGATCAGTTGCATTCGTCCGATTTGATCAATTTGACCTCATATGCCGCGCACGCACACATTCACCTTCACCGAATTCAAAACCAGGTGCCTGGACATTCTTCGTCGCCTCGGCTCGGGAGAGCTGGATCGTATCGACGCGATGAAGTACGGCAAGACACTGGCGGTGCAGACGCCGCCGACCGAGGCGGCTGGCTCGCTTTTCGGATGTCTGAAAAACCAGACGCTGATCCCGGAGGGTTTCGACCTGACGGTGCCCATCGCCGAAGATCGCGCCTCCGCAGCCGCCGCGAGTTAAACCGGCCAGCATTCATGTCCGAAAGCCGCGAGCCTCGGCGCGGCATGCGCGCTAACCTCACACCATGATCCACTACGCAGTCATCGACACCGCCATCGGCTTTGCCGGGATCGCCTGGGGTGAGGCCGGGCTGGTGGGCGTTCATTTGCCCGAGCCCGACCGCGACACGGCGCGGCGCAGCTTTATCCGACGGTTTCCGGATATGGCCGAGGCTGAGGTGCCCGAAAGCCTGGCAACCGTCGTCGCGGACATCTGCGCCCTGATGCGGGGCGAGAAGCCCGACCTGCTCGATGCGCCGCTGGACCTCGCCCGCACGCCGGATTTTCACGCCCGGGTCTATGAGATCACCCGCGCCATTCCGCCGGGCGAGACGCTGACCTATGGTGAGATCGCGGTGCGGCTGGGCGACAAACTATTGGCCCGCGAAGTTGGTCAGGCTCTGGGCAAGAACCCCTGGCCGATCGTGGTGCCGTGCCATCGGGTGACGGCGGCGGGTGGCAAGCCGGGCGGCTTCTCGGCGCGGGGTGGGGTCAATACCAAGCTGAAGCTGCTGGGCATCGAGGGTGCCAAGGCTGCGGCGCAGACGGACCTGTTCGCTTAAGCCGTCGGGAAGCCCTTGCTGCGCAGATAGGCGTTTACGTCCGGGTCGCGGCCACGGAACGCGCGGTAGCCTGCACTCGGGTCGACCGAATTGCCCACAGACAGGACGTGATCATGCAAGCGTCTGGCGACGCCCTTGTCATAGAGGCCGCCGGGTGCCTTGGTGAAAGCTTCAACCGCATCGGCGGCCATCACTTCGGACCAGAGATAGGAATAGTAACCGGCCGACTGGCTGTCGCTGGTGAACAGGTGCTGGAAGTGGGGCAGGCGGTGGCGCATCGCCAGTTCCGGCGGCATGCCCAACCGGGCCAGTTCGTTCCGCTCGAACGTCCTGGGGTCGATATCGGCACCGTCGGCCAGATGCAGCTTCATGTCGATCAGCGCGGAGGCCAGCAACTCGGTGACGTTGAAGCCTTGGCGGAAGGTTCGGGCGTTCCGGATCTTGTCGACCAGGGCGGGCGGGATCGGTGCGCCCGTGATGTGGTGGCGGGCGAACCGCTGCAGAAGTTCCGGCGACAGCAGCCAGGCTTCGAAGAGGAGGCCAGGGAATTCCACATAGTCGGCGAACACCCTAACGCCGGAGAGGCTCGGGTAGGTGACTTCAGAGGCCAAGCCGTGCACAGCGTGGCCAAACTCATGGAACAGCGTGAAGGCGTCGACCCACGAGACCAGAACCGGCTCACCGGGCGCGCCGGGCACAAAGCTGGCGTTGTTGGAGACGATGGCGGTGACGGGGCCGCCATAGGATTGTTGCACCCGATAGGTGTTCATCCAGGCACCCGAGGTCTTGCCGGGCCGTGCGAAGGTGTCGAAGAACCACAGGCCTATGTGCGTTGCACCGCGTTTGACTTCGTAGACGGTGACGCTGGGGTGTGGTGTCGGCACATCGAACACCTGGGTGAAGCGGAGGCCGTACAGCCGGCCCGCCACCCAGTGCATCGCGTCCCGCAGCCGGTCCAGCTGCAGGTAGGACTTCACCTCGCTCAGCTTGAGGTCGAACCGGGCGGCGCGGACCTTTTCGGCATAGTACCGGTAGTCCCAGGGCGCGATCCGGATGCCAGCCCCCTCGTGGTCGGCGATGGCCTGCATCTCGGCGACCTCTTCGCGAACCCGCGCGATGGCTGAGGGCCAGACGCGCAGCATCAGGTCCATGGCGGCTTGCGGCGTCCCGGCCATGGAACTGTTGTCCAGGTTCCAGTGGGCGTGGGTCGGGTAGCCCAACAGCCTGGCCCGCTCGCCGCGCAGTTTCAGGACCTGGGTGATGACGGCGTTGTTGTCGCGGGCGTCGCCGTTGTCACCGCGGTTGTAGAAAGATTTCCAGACCCTCTCTCGCAGGTCGCGCCGATCAGAGTAGGTCAGGAGCGGATCCACGGCCGACCGGGTGTTCAGGATGGCAAACTCGCCGGGACGTCGCCGCGCCGAAGCGGCGGCGGCGGCGGCGCTTCGCAGGTCCGCCGGCACCCCGCCGAGATCGGCTGCTTTCAGGTAGAGGACGTGATCGTTCTCCTCCACCAGCAGGTTCTGGCCAAAGATTGTATAGCAGCCTGCCAGCTCGGCATTGATGGCCGCCAGCCTGGCCTTGCCCGCAGCGTCCAGACGCGCGCCGCTGCGCACCATGCGGTGCCAACGGAGTTCGGTGAGCCGCTTCTGCTCTTCTGTAAGGCCACGCGCTTCATATACCGCGTTCACCCGCTGGAAGAGCGCACTGTTCTGCTTGATCCGGTCGAGGTGTGCGGAGAGTCGGGGCCGAAGCGCGCGGTCGACGGCCCGGACCTCCGGCGTCGACATTGTGCCGATCCAGACGCCATAGATCGTCGCGGCCCGCCCCGCCGCCAATCCCGTGATTTCCAGACCTGCGATGGTATTTTCGAAGGTCGGCGACGCGGGGTTGGAGGCCAGCGCCTCGATTTCGCGCAGCTCCTCGGCCATGGCCACCTCGGCCGCAGGCACGAAATCAGAGTCTGCGACCCGGTCGAACGGCGGGGTTCCGCCATAGGGTCCGTTCCAGGGTGCCAACAACGGGTTTGTGGCCTGGGCTGCACCTGCCCGAGGCCGGGCTGCGACGGCGACCGAAGCAGCGAGGAAGGTGCGCCGGTGCATGCGATCTCCGGAAGGCGTCTACCAGCGTTATACGGTGAACCGCGCGGGAGGTCATCGGTGCGGCGCGTCCCGGATGTGGAGCGTCAAGTGGATACCGGTTGAAGCGCACGTCACGCGCTAAATGTATGAAGAGCGAGCCTTTTTATCCGGCTCAGATGATTCCATTTGATCTGGAAAGGCTCTAATGCGCCATCCCGCTCTGGCCACCGCTTATGGCCGCCGTCAGGTCCTGAGACTGACTGATCGCCATTGCCTCTGCGCGTGGCAGGCCGAACGCCAGTAGCAGCATGACGATCAACTGGTGACCTTGATCGACGCCGACGCGTCCGAGGTAGTATTCGCGCATAGCCATGCGAAACGCGCCAAACGTCAGCGCCCGGGCTGCGCGCAGGTCTGTCGGGTGAAAACGACCATCCGCCACGGCGCGGCGGTGCAGGACATCGAACTGTTCCTGCCAGACGCGTTCGACCGGGGCGACAGATCCCTCCAGACGTATGACCACCCAGCCCTTTACGGGGTCTGCGACCGTGGCCGCCCAGATGCGATGCAGGATGGCGGCCATCAGGTCGACGGGATCATCGATCGTGTTCCTGGCGTCCTCCAGGCCCCAATCCAGCTCGCGGGTAATCCGCGTATTCAGCGCGTGCAGGACATCCATCACCGTCGGAAAATGTGTCAGAAAATCATCTCGCGACATGTCCGTCGCGGAGACAAAATCGTCTATAGAGGACGCGTTTTGACCCTTGCTGGCGATCACCGTGGCGGCGGCGTCCAGGATCCGGCGGCGCAGGCCTGTACGCGGTTCGCCGACGACGATCATTTTGCCCCCGAGAGTCTCGCTCATCTCGCCCGCCCGCAATGGCCCCGCTCGTCGCCTGCCTACCGTAGACGAAGGATTTGTGACGCTGTCAAACCGAGTCCCCTGAGACGTGTGTGGATACAGGCGCAGTGCGACCAATGGTCTCACAATCGGTGACAGCCTCCGCGACGCCCGCTAACACCCGGGTATGGCGATAGGTGTATTTGATTCAGGTGTCGGCGGTCTGACCGTGCACCACCGGCTGGTGGAGCGGTTCCCGACGGCGGATTTCGTCTATCTCGCCGACCAGGCTAACGCCCCCTATGGCGGAAAAACCGGCGAGGAGATCGTCGAACTCACCAAGGCCGGTTGCATCCGGTTGTTCGATGAAGGCTGCGACGTCGTTGTGCTGGCCTGCAATACCGCCGCCAGCGTGGCGTTGAGGCGTCTGCAGCAGACCTGGCTGCCCGGCTATCGACGTGAACTGGGCCGGTCGGTCAACATCCTGGGCATCGTCGTACCGACCATCGAGGCGGCCACCGGTCTGCCCTGGGAACACGAGGCCGAGCGTCGGGGCGACAAGGTCGAGAAACTGGATGTGCTGGGCGTGTTTTCGACCCCGGCGACGGCCCGAAGCCGCGTCTACGAAATCGAGATCGACAAGCGCCGGCAGGATGTGGCGGTGTTCTCCGAGTCGTGCCCCGAACTTGCGCGCATGATCGAGGACGGAGCGCCGCGCGACCAGTTGGCCACGGTGATCGCGAGCCACGTCAAGGCGCTGACCTCTCGCATCGGGCGGCCACCTGATCGTGCCATCCTGGGGTGCACTCACTATGAGATCGTGGCCGATCTGTTTCAGGCCGCATTGCCGGCGGGCACGCCGCTGATCCGCCAGCCTGACGCCACCGCCGACGCCCTGGCCCGTTATCTGGAACGCCACCCGGAATTCGACCCCGGGATGACGGCGAGCAGGCGATTTCTGACCACCGGGCGACCTGGCTCCCAGCACAGTCTTGTGGAAACATTCTGGGGTGGGCCGCTAAGTTTTCAGTCGGCGCAGGAGGCTGAACTGTGAGAATATTGGGCTTGGCAATGCTGACCACACTGGCTTTGGCGGGGGTGACCCACGCCGAGGTAATCTCGACCGGCCAACAGGGGTTCCGCCTCAGGACCAGCCAACAGGTCGCGGCAACGCCAGACGCTGTGTTCAAGGCAATCGGCGACATTGGCAAGTGGTGGAGCGACGCGCACACCTATTCCGGCAAGGCTGCCAACATGACCATGCCGTTGGCCCCCAACGCCTGCTTTTGTGAAACCCTGCCGGGCGGGGGTGTGAGACACGGCGTCGTGGATCTGGTGATCTCCAACCGGCAGGTGCGGGTCTCGGCGGCGCTGGGACCTCTGCAGGACGAAGGCGTTTCTGCGGCGCTGTACTTCAATCTGGTCCCGAAGGATGGTGGGACGGCACTGATGGTCACCTACAACGTCGGCGGCGCGCGTGCCGAAATGGTCGCGGCTGCACCCGTCATTGATGGCGTGATCTCGGAGGCCGCACGGCGGCTGAAAAGCTATGTTGAGACTGGTAAGCCTTGACGGTACAGCCCTGAGTGGATTTCGCCTGCAAGCTCGATAGATTTTGCGACGATGATAGGCGTTGTCTATGATGCGGCATGCTCCCGACCATCCGACAACTCCAGTACCTGAAGCTGCTCGCCGAGAACGGTGCTTTCGGCAAGGCCGCTGAAGCGGCCCATGTCACCCAGCCCACACTTTCAGCAGGCATCCAGGAACTGGAGCGGACACTCGGTGCGCCTGTGGTGGATCGTGCGCGCTCGGGGGTAATCCTGACCCCCGTGGGCGAGGAAGCCCTGCGCCGTGCCACGGTGATCCTGAATGAGGCCGAGGAACTGGTCGAGGCGGCCAAGAATGCCGGACAGCCCTTGGCGGGCCGCTTTCGACTGGGCGTCATCCCGACCATCGCCCCGTTCCTGCTTCCCGGCGCGCTGCCGCTGCTGCGGGAACGGTTCCCCCGGCTGCGGCTGTTCCTGCGCGAGGACCTGACCCAGCGTCTGATCGCCCAGCTGAAGGCCGGAAGGCTGGACGCGGCGCTGATCGCCCTGCCCTACGACATGAGCGGCCTGGAATGGGCGCATGTGATGGATGACGAGTTGCTGGCGGCCGTGCCGGCTGATCATCCGTTGGCAGCAATGACGTCGGTGTCGCCGGAAGCCATGGAGCAGGAGACCCTGATCCTGCTGGAAGACGGCCACTGCCTGCGCGAGCAGGCGCTGTCGGCCTGCCGGCTCAATCCACCCCGGACGGGGGGAGGTGAGGAACCGTTTGCCGCGACGTCCCTTCCGACGCTGGTGCAGATGGTGGCGTCGGGGTTGGGCGTAACCTTCCTGCCGGGGATGGCGGTGCGAGCAGGTCTTGCGGCGGGGGCCAATCTCGCGATCCGGACTATCGACGCCGAGCACCCCGCCCGCGAGATCGTTGTCGCCTGGCGCGCCGGCTCGAACCGCCGGGCCGAGGGTCGTTTGCTGGCCGAGGTATTGAAGGAGGCTTGAGGGCAGGGGGATTTTCCTCCCCTGCTCTACCCTTGCCTTTCTTTTTCGTCATCGCCCGGCTCGTCCGGGCAATGAAGAGCTGCAACAAATCGACCCTATTTAGATACAGTCTAAAAACCGCTTGTGCTCGAATCCGATTTCGATGTATCTATTGTTTAGACATATCTAAAGGAGTCTAAATCACATGCACAAACATCATTTTTTTGGCGACCGGATGCGACACAGCCGCCACGGCTGGGGCGGCCGGATGGGCCATCACGGCGAAGGCCACGAGGGCCGTCGGGGTCGTTTCGGTCGCTTCTTCGGCCATGGTGACCTGCGGTTCGTGATGCTGGCGATGCTGGAGGAACAGGCCCGCCACGGCTATGAGCTTATCAAGGATCTGGAAGAGCGCACCGGCGGTGCCTATCGACCGTCACCCGGCGTGGTCTACCCGACCCTGGCGCTGCTGGAAGACGAGGGCTTTATCCGTCAGGCCGAGGGCGAGGCCGGTCGCAAGCACTTTGAAATCACGCCTGAGGGTAAGGCCGAGCTGGACCGCAATCGCGTCAACGTCGAGGCCGTCATGGCCAGGATGGATGAGGCGGCGAGAAGCGCCGGGCCCGGACGCCCACGTATCGGACGCGCGATGCTGAACCTTGGCATGGCCTTGAAGAACCGCATGGGCCGGCCGGTAACGCCCGAGGATGTTGACCGCATCGTCGGCATGATCGACGACACGGCGTCGGCTATCGAGCGGAGCTGAAGGCTCGACACCGCCCCCGGCCCCTGCGAGGCTCCCGCCAAACGCGGGGGAACACGATGGACAAGGATGCGAGGCCGCAACGACGTCAGGTGCTTACAGGTCTTGCCGCGATAGGAGCGGTAGCCGCTGCGCCCGCCCGACGACCGCCCAACATTGTGGTCGTGCTGGCTGATGACCTGGGCTACGGCGACCTCGGCATCCAGGGATCAAACCTGATCGCCACGCCGAACCTGGATCGTCTGGCGCGCCAGGGCGTGCGGATGACGGATTTCTACGCCTCGGCGAACATCTGTACGCCGTCGCGGGCAGGGCTGCAGACCGGCCGCTATCCGATCCGGACCGGTCTGGCCCACGAGGTCATCCGGGCCACCGATACCAACGGATTGCAACTTTCCGAAATCACCATCGCCGAAGCGCTGAAGCCGGACTATGCCACCGCTCTGGTGGGCAAGTGGCATCTGGGTCATATGGTCCCGTTCTGGCCGCCGACCCAGCATGGCTACGACCTGTTCTTCGGCCTTCCCTATAGCCACGACATGAAGCCGATCTCGCTCTATTCGGCGGGGCCTGGGGTGGAGCTGACGCAGGAAGATGTTGACTTCCCCCGGCTGACCCAGCGGTTTTTCGACCGCGGCCTGCAGTTCATCGAGGACAACAGATCCAGACCGTTCTTCCTGACGCTGGCCCTAACAGCGCCGCATCTGGCTCTGTTTCCCCATCCCGACCACGCGGGCCACTCACGCGCCGCCGCCTATGGCGACGTCGTGGAAGAGATCGACGCCCAGGTCGGACGGCTGACGTCCCGGCTGAAGGCACTGGGCATTGATCGGGACACTATCGTTATAGTTACGTCTGACAATGGGCCCTGGATGGAAGGCTCATCAGGGCCTCTGCGCGACCGCAAGGGTGGGGCCGGCTGGGATGGCGGCTATCGCGTGCCGTTCATTGTCTGGGGTCCTGGTCACATTCCGGCCGGCAAGGTGAGTCGCGAAATCGCCATGAACATCGACCTGCTGCCCACGATTCTGGCACTGGCGGGCAAGCCGCTGCCCCGAGCCGAGCTCGACGGTCGCGATCTGTCGGCCGTGTTGCTGCGGGGTGCCAGAAGCCCTCACGACGAGCTGATCCTGTTCAACAACGAAAAGGTCGTGGCCATTCGCACCGACCGCTGGAAGTTTGTCGCCAGTTCGTATTACCGCAGCATTGTCCTGCCTTTGGCCGCGATCCGGGGCGAGGGGCTATTCGACGTCCGCGCCGATCCGGCGGAGGCCTATAACCTGGCCAGTCTGCATCCCGAGGTGTTGACGGATATGCAGGCGCGGCTGAACCGGGCCAAGGCGACCTTCGAGCCGCTGGGGCTGCGCAAGCCGTAGGTCTCGGCGCCCGGGGTGATTTCGGGCGGGTTCTGCCCTATAGGTCCGGCCGATGAGCCGTCCGTTCCTGAAGATGAACGGGCTTGGCAACGATTTCGTCGTTGTCGAGACCCGCACCGCGCCGTTTACGCCAACGGCGGAAGAGGTGCGCGCCATCGCCAACCGCCAGACCGGCGTGGGCTGTGATCAGCTGATCGTTATCGAGCCGTCAGTCAGTGCCGACGCCCATGTGCGGTTCTGGAATGCCAACGGCGAAGAGGTCTCGGCGTGCGGTAATGGTACGCGTTGTGTCGGCTGGCTATTGATGCAGGCCTCGGGCAAGGACGAGGCGATAATCGAGACCCGGGCCGGGCGTCTGGTCGCGATGCGGGCGGGCGAACGGCTGGTCAGCGTTGACATGGGGCTGCCCGGCCTGGACTGGCGCGAGATCCCGCTGGCGAGCGAGCATGACACGGCCTCACTCCCGGTAATGCTCTATGACCATGCCGACCTGATGGCCCCACCCGGCTGTGTCTCCATGGGCAATCCGCACGTTGTGTTCTTTGTCCCTGATGTGGAGTCTGTGCCGATCGCGAAGATCGGACCTGTCGTGGAACACCACCCGCTCTTTCCCGAGCACGTGAACGTCGGCTTCGCCCAGGTGAAGGACCTGGACCGCATCCGCCTGAGGGTATGGGAGCGTGGCGCGGGCCTTACGCGCGCCTGCGGCACCGGTGCCTGTGCCGCTTTGGTGGCCGCTGCCCGGCGCGAACTGACCGGTCGCCACGCGACGCTGGAGTTGGACGGCGGCGACCTGTTCATCGCGTGGCGCGAGGACGGCCACGTGATCATGACCGGTCCCGCGGCGGTAGATTTCATGGGTGAGTTGCCGTGACCCCGGACGTTGATATCGTCACCTTCGGCTGCCGCCTCAACGCCTATGAGAGCGAGGTCATCCGCGCGCGCGCCATGGAAGACGGCCTGACGGACGCCGTCGTGTTCAACAACTGCCCCGTCACCGGCGAGGCCGTGCGCCAGGCCCGGCAGGCAATCCGCAAGGCGCGCCGTGAACGACCCGACGCCCGTCTGATCGTCACCGGTTGCGCGGCCCAGATCGACCCGCAGGCCTTTGCTGATATGGCCGAAGTCGATCTGGTGCTCGGCAACGCCGAAAAGAGCCAGGCCGGCGTCTATGCCTTGCAGGCCGAGCCGCTCCGCGTGCGCGTCAACGACATCATGAGCGTGCGGGAAACCGCCGGCCATCTGATAGACGGACTGAAGGATCGCGCCCGGGCCTATGTGGAGGTCCAGAACGGCTGCGACCACCGCTGTACGTTCTGCATCATCCCGTTCGGGCGGGGCAATTCGCGGTCCGCCGGTGCCGGCGAGGTGGTGGAACAGGTGCGCCGCCTGACCGCCCAAGGCTATCAGGAGGTCGTGCTGACGGGTG
>JANORH010000088.1:0-32719 GCA_031415215.1 Alphaproteobacteria bacterium
GGTGCGACCCACGCCGGCTCTTTCGATATCGGCTATCTGGGCCAGCTGCCCGGCATGGTGCTTATGGGCCCGGCAGACGAGGCCGAACTGGCCCACGCTGTCGCCACCGCCGTGGCCATCGACGACCGCCCCTCGGCCTTCCGCTATCCGCGCGGCGAAGGCACAGGTGTCGCCATCCCCGACCTCGCCGCCCCCTTCGAGATCGGCAGGGGTCGGATCGTCCGCGAAGGCACGGCGGTCGCCATCCTGTCGTTCGGCACCCGCCTGGGCGAAGCGCTGAAGGCCGCCGACATGCTGGCCGCGCGCGGATTGTCAGCAACCGTCGCTGACGCCCGGTTCGCCAAGCCGCTGGACATCGACCTGCTACTCCGGCTGGCCCGCAATCACGAGGCTCTGATCACCGTGGAAGAGGGCTCCATGGGCGGCTTCGGTGCCTTTGTGCTGCACGCTCTGGCCCAACACGGTGCGCTGGATCGCGGCTTGAAGGTGCGCACCTTGACCCTGCCGGACATCTTCCAGGACCACGAGAAGCCCGACATCCAGTATGCCGACGCAGGGATCGACGCGGATGGGATTATGCGTGGCGCGCTGGCCGCCCTAGGCATCGACAATGCGGCTGCGGCGGGGCGGCGGGCTTAGAACTCGACGAGCGCTACACCCAGGCGGACCGCGGCTTCGGCCATTCGAATGTCGAATGTTGCGAGGTCTGCCTGCAGGCGACCTGCCGCTGCGACGTGGAGGGCATCTGGCGTGCGCAATGTCAGATCAAGGCGTCGCATGAACTGCTCGCCCGTCCTGATATCCGAGGGCGCAAGCGCCACAGCCCTGCAGGTTCGCAAGCACCATATGTCAAAGTCCGAGAAGATGCCTCTTGCCGAGTCAGCATCCAGGCGACCGACCCGGCAGAAACCGGCAATTGCCGATGAAAACTCCGCGGCGGCAAAATCACTCAGGAGCAGCTCGCCCGCCCCCATGACGATCTGCCGGGCCTTTTCGGTGTGCGCGTCCGTCAGGAAGAACGCCACCAGCACGCTGGCATCGAGATATGTCCTCAACGCCAATCTTCGTCTCGCATCCGGATCAGCAGGTCGGTCGGACCCTCGGCACCGGGCTTTAGGGTGACGCGCCTTGAGTCCACCCACGCGATGTCGGCCTGAGTTGCCCTTTGGGGCGTCGGCGAAACGGCGCGCAGTTCCACGACCGGCATGCCATGCCGCGTGATAACGACCTCTTCGCCCTGTTCGGCGCGGGCGATGAGGTCCGACAGGTTGTTCTTGGCTTCGACGACGGTGTGCTTGCCCATGGGAGAATTATAGCCAGACACGAGCCAGAAAGTCTATGCTTAGATAGAGACGATGACGGAAGTGGATCCTGCTTGACCGTGTGCAGTTCAGTTAGACGCGGGCGTACAAGCTGAGACAAACCGCTTGATCAAGCGTGCAGGCGCTTTCGGCGGTCGAGCGAGAACAGTGCTATCAGCGGTCAGTTCAATAACGATCATGGCCTCGCCGCCGTGTGGATGAAGTGATGCTTTGGCGGACGCGTCTGTGGATGATCCGGCCGAGGCGACGGACACCGTGAGACCACGGGTGACGTGAAGTACGCGATTCTCATCGTCCCGGACTATAGCGGCCTCCGGTCCGGTTCGCACGATGAGCCATATCGTCGACGGGTGGGGCCTGCACACGAGCTCGAAGGGCGGGCCGCTCGGTAGTCCAACGAAGGCAGGCCGCTGAACTAGATCGCCGTAGCTCAGGCGACTGCTATCCGGAGTCAACCTCCAATGTCCCTCGGGCGGACTGGTCAGCGCCGCGAGCGCTGGGAGCAGGGAAGCGAGCATGTCGCCAGTCTAACCCGACCTCAGAACGGCGAGAACCGTTCCAGCAGCGACTGGCCGGCCGGGGTTTTTTGAACACGGCTGATGTCGCCGCGGCCGCCGTAGCTGATGCGGGCTTCGGCGATCTGGGTGTGGCGGATGGTGTTGGCCGACGAGATGTCCTCGGGCCGCACGACGCCGGCAACGGTGAGTTGGCGCAGGTCGGTATTGGTGCGCACTTCCTGCACGCCCTGGATCACCATATTGCCGTTGGCCAGAACGCCGGTGACGATGGCGGCGATAGTCAGGCTGATTTTTTCCGAGCGGTTCACCTGACCGGCACCGGCGTTTGATGTGGTCGAGTTGGTCTCCAGCGCGTTGGCGGGGTCGAAGCCGCCCGGCAGGATTTTCCCGATCGTCGACTCCAGGCCCAACAGGTGCGGGACGCCGGCTTTCAGGCCTGAGGTACGCGAGCTGGAGGTGGCGTTGGTCGTCTTGGCGCTGTCGTCGATATCGATCTGGACGGTCAGGATGTCACCGACGCGGCTGGCGCGCTGGTCATTGAAAAAGGCGCGGGCACCCACCCTCCACAGCGAATTGGCGCTGGCCGACTGCGGCGAGGGTTCACGCGAGGAGACCAGGACGGTTTGCTCGCGGGGTATCAACGCGGCGGGGTAGCCCACCTGCGACAGTTCAGGACCACGAACGGCTTCCTTGACTGTCGAACAGGCGGCGAGCGGGGTCAGGGCGAGGAGAGCGAGGGCGCGAAGACGCATGATCGTGGCTTCCTTCAACGGAGCGCGTAGCGGGTTGAGCGGGTCAGTTTGAACTGGTCGGCTGCGGGTCCGACGAGCGCCTGACCGGGTCCGCTTACCACCGCCTGGATGGTCTTTCTGGACGTGACATTCTGGGCGCTGATGGTCTCGCCGACGCCGCCGCCGGACAGGGCTTTTGCCTGCAGGGTAAGGGTGATGCCGCCTTCGTCGAAGATCAGGGTGACGATCTCATTGGCCTTGACCACTTGCGGCGCGGAGACATCGCGGCCTGCCACAGCGGCACCAGCGCGCAGGGTGCGACGGGCGGCCAAGCCCACGACAGCGTCAGGGTCCGTGGCGGCGTCGGCCGGAGCCACAGCGACCTTGGCCCATACGAGGTCCTGCGGCTGCACGACGTCGCCGGCCGCGATATTACGTGTCCACGTCAGTACATCGACGTTGGCCCGTGTGGCCGGTGCGACGGTACTGGCGGGTGCGCCGCTCCGCACCACGATCTGGCGCAGGCCCTCGGCGTTTGCCCAGTCGAGCCCGGCCCGGCGTCCTGCAGCCTGAACCGCGACGGCGTTGAGCATGATACTGGCCCCGGTCCGCGACGCGATGGGGGTTCGTCCTGCTGCACCAGCACCGTCGAAAATCTCGCCCAGGGTGACCACACCGTCGGCGTCGAGCATGTCGGCCCTGAGGGTGACCGCCGTTCCGGCCAGCGCCGGCGTCGTGAGCAGCGTGGCAAGCAGAAACGCTACGATTTTCATGGCTTACGCTTTCACCTGGTTGGCGGTGGCCAACATGTTGTCGGCGGTGGAGATGACTTTCGAATTCATCTCGTATGCGCGCTGGGCGATGATCAGGGCGGTGATTTCAGCCACAGCGTCGACGTTGGAGGCTTCGGTGTAACCTTGAACCAGGGTGCCGATCCCGACAGACCCGGGTGTGCCGTTGGTGGGCGCGCCCGAGGCCGATGTTTCTTGCAGAAGGTTGCCGCCCAGCGCCTTTAGGCCACCCTCGTTCACGAACGTCGACAGCTCCAGAACGCCGACAATGCTGGGGTTGGTCTGCCCGGCCTGCAGCACTTCAACCTGGCCGGATTTTGAGATCGAGACCGAGACCGCGTCGCCAGGGATCGTGATCGCCGGCTGGATCTGGAAGCCGTCCTGGGTGACCAGCTGGCCCTGATCGTTGACCGCCAAGTTGCCGGCACGAGTGTAAACGTTCTCGCCCGAGGGTGCCAGAACCTGAAAGTATCCGCGCCCGTCGATGGCCATATCGTACTGGTTGTCGGTGCGCGTCTGGGCGCCCTGCGTGCCGACGCGATAGACAGCCCCGGTCTTGACGCCGGCACCCACCTGAACGCCGGTGGGTACTATAGTGCCCTGGTCGGAGGACTGGGTCCCAGCGGCCTCGAAGGTCTGGTAAAGCAGGTCCTGGAATTCGGCCCGCTGACGCTTGAAGGCGACGGTATTCATGTTGGCGATGTTGTTCGAGATGACCTCGACGTTCATCTGCTGGGCGGCCATGCCGGTGGCGGCGGTGCGGAGCGCTTGCATCAGAGGTTACCTTTCTACTGGGCCCGGCCCAGACGTTCGACAGCGCGGCGCGAAAGATCGCCCTGCGCGTCCATCATCTTGGCGGTGGATTCATAGGCCCGGGACACCTGAACCATTCGGGTGATCTCAAGGATCGACTTGACGTTGGAGCCCTCGAGCATGCCCTGACGAAGGCGTGCCTCGGATGAGGGCGTCGCTGCCAGATTTGAAACATTGCGGTAGAGGTTGTCGCCGGTCTTGGAGAGGGCAGCCAGGTTCGCAAACTCGAACATGCCCACCTGGCCTACGCGCTCATTGCCCTGGCTGAGGGTGCCGTCGCCGCCAACCTTGACCTGGCCTTTTTCCGTATCGATGACGATCTCGCCGCCGCTTTTGTCCAGCACCGGCAGGCCCCCCTGGCTGACCAGACGCCCGGTGGCATCGGTGGTGAAGCGGCCGTCGCGGGTGAAGTTTGGACCGTCTGGACCCTGGAGTTGGAAGAACGCCTTGCCCTCGATGGCCATGTCGAGCGGCCCACCGGTAGGATTGAGCGATCCCTGCCCAAAATCACGGGCCACGCCGTCGGCGGCGACGAACTTTACCGGGCGCGGGCCGCCGATGGTGAACGCGGGTGCCGCCGGATCCGTCTTCTGGATCAGCGACTCGACCTTGAAGCCGGTGGTGTCCACGTTGGCGATGTTGTTGGCGATGATATCCATTTCCCGGCGAAGCACCATCTGGCGGGAAAGACCGACGAAGAGAGCATTGTCCATGAGCGGGCGGCCTTGGTGTGCAACTTGGGCACACCAGACATGCAAACTTTAGGCCAGACGGAAAAATCTATTAAATCAATAAATAAGAAGGTTAACGGAGTCTGCGGGGCGGAAAATGCCGGGCAGAAATCGCGCGCGTTAAGAACCGTTAAAAGCTTCTTCATCAAAGCCCGCCATTCGTAGACGCGCCAGATGTCTAAGGAACGCGCGCGTGGCGAAGAAGGACAAAAAGGAAGCAAAGGGCGCTGAGGCCACCGAGGCCCCCGTTGACGGTGTCGAGGGCGCTGAAGGCGAAGCGCCCGGCAAGAAGAAGCTTCCGCTCAAGATGCTGATCATTGCCGGCGCCGCAGCCCTCGTGGTGCTGGGGGGTGGCGGCGCTGCCGCGTTCATTTTCCTGAAGCCGAAGCCTGACGCCGCCGCTGAGAAGGGCGAGCCCGGCAAGGAGAAGAAAAAGGAAAAAAAGAAGGAAGAAAAGAAGGAGGGCAAGGAAGGCGAAGCGGGGGCTGCTGTGGTTCGCGAAGGGCCGGATGGCATCGTGTTCTACACCATGCCCGAGGTGGTGGTGAACATGCAGACGGCCGACGGTCGACCCACCTTTCTGAAGCTGAAACTTACGTTGGAGCTCCCGGACGACACCGTTGTCGAGGCACTGGAGCCGAACATGCCGCGCCTGACGGACATGTTCCAGACCTTCCTGCGCGAACTGCGGCCCGAAGATCTGTCGGGCAGCCAGGGTTCGTACCAACTGCGTATGGAAATCCTGCGCCGCGTCAATCTGGTGATCGGCCCCTCGAGGGCCAATGCCGTCCTGATCGAGGAGATGCTGATCAACTAGCGCTCCGGCGCTGGCTGCATCCTGAAGCTCATGGCTGACGAAACCGAAATCACCCCGACCAATGAGGCCGCTCCTGCCGAGGGCGAGAATTCCGCAGCGCCGATCGACCAATCCGGCGCCGAACGCATCCTTAATCAGGACGAGATCGATAGCCTGCTTGGCTTCGACATGTCGGATGATGAGGTCTCAGAGCGGACCGGCATCCGCGCGATCATCAATTCGGCCCTTGTGTCCTACGAGCGGCTGCCGATGTTGGAGATCGTCTTCGACCGCCTCGTTCGCTTGATGACCACGAGCCTGCGAAACTTCACATCCGACAACGTGGAAGTCAGTCTCGACAATATTTCGTCAATCCGTTTCGGCGACTACCTGAACTCGATTCCGTTACCGGCTATCCTCTCGGTGTTCCGCGCCGAGGAACTGAACAACTACGGCCTGCTGACAGTCGACTCGAACCTGATCTACTCCATTGTGGACGTACTGCTGGGCGGTCGTCGCGGCACGGCGGCCATGCGCATCGAGGGTCGTCCCTACACCACCATCGAGCGCGTGCTGGTGGAACGGATGGTCGAGGTGGTGCTGGCCGACGCCAAGGAGGCCTTTGAGCCTCTGACGCCGGTCACTTTCACCCTGGACCGGTTGGAAACCAATCCGCGCTTTGCCGCCATTGCCCGGCCAGCGAACGCGGCGATCCTGGTCAAGCTGCGGATCGACATGGAAGACCGGGGAGGGCGCATCGAGCTTTTGTTGCCTTATGCAACCCTCGAACCCATCCGCAAGATGTTGCTGCAGCAGTTCATGGGCGAGAAATTTGGCCGCGACAACATCTGGGAAAGCCACTTGGCAACTGAAATCTGGACAACCCAGACCGAGGTCCGCGCAGTACTTGACGAGCAGCAGATCAGCCTGAAGCGAGTGCTGAACTTCAAGGTCGGCGATACGCTGATGCTAAACGCCACGCCGGACAGTCTGATCGAACTGCGCGCCGGTACTATCCCGCTGACCCGCGGCCGCATGGGCCGTCGAAATTCCAACATCGCCGTTCGAGTGGAGGCACCTCTGACGCCTTCAGCACGGCAAGCTGTCCAGGGGCTGACATGACCGTTGTGGGTATCGCCATGAACCTGATCCTGGCCGGATTGCTGTTGGCCGCGATGGTCGTCGGCATCCGCCTGAACCGACGCCTCGGTGCGCTGCGCGACAGCCATGAGGGCTTCGAGACTGCCGTGCGTGATCTTAACCTTGCGGCTCAGCGCGCCGAGCAAGGGCTGGCCGATCTGCGCGCCGCCACTGATGAAGCCACCGATACCCTCTCTGACCGCATCGAGAAGGGTCGCACGTTGGCCTCCCGGCTGGAACGCCTGGTGAGTTCAGCCCCTGAACTTCCAAGGGCCGACCTGTCGCATCGGGCCTATTCCGCCCGCAATATGCCCCCGGCCATGCCGGTCCGAGAGCGTGCGCCGGAAGAGCGGCTGTCGACTCTGCTGGCCTTGGCCCGCGCGCGCCTGGAAGCCGAGGGGGCCTCCGCTCCGGAAGTCCGGGTCGAGGACGATCGAGCCACGATGCGTCCATCTGCTGGTCATAGGCCGGCCGTCCTGGATGATGATCTGTTCGAGGAAACGCCGCTGACCCTGGATCGTGTGGCCGGAGGTCGCCGGTGAAATCGGTTCCGCGCATCCTGCCGTTGGTCGGCGTCGCCATCGGCGGCGTGCTGGCCGTGAACGCCCTGACGGGAGCGCGCGATCTGCCGAGCCTGATGTCCGGTGCCCAGGCGTTCGCTGAGGAAGCTGTCAAGACCGTCGCGCCGGGTAAGGCCGATGTGCCTGCCGCCAAATCCGAAAGCGCTGAAAAAGTCGAGGGAAAGGACGCTGTGGCGACCCTGCCTGCGGCCACGATTACGCCAAAGGCTGTTTGTGCGCCGACCGCCGCCGAGCTTGCCAAGCAGGCCGGTCTTTCACCTGCGGAGTTGCAGGTTTTGCAAAGCCTCGGGACGCGTCGCGGTCAACTGGACCAGCGGGAAAACGACCTGTCGACCCAGTTGGCGCTGATGGCCGCTGCAGAAGCCAAGCTGGATGCCAAGATCAAGACTCTCACCGGCCTGAAGGGAGACGTTCAGGGTCTACTGACCCAGAGCAGCACCAAGGAAGCCGCCGAGATCGACCGGCTGGTCAAAGTGTTTGAGGGCATGAAGGCCAAGGATGCCGCGCCTCGCATGGTGGTGCTGGACGACAGCGTCCGGATCCCCATTGCAGCCAAGATGAAAGAGCGGGCGTTGTCCTCGATCATCGCCCTGATGCCGGCGCAGGAGGCCAAGCGGCTGACGGAGTCTCTGGCGCGGCGCTACTCCGACGCCATGGCGGCCGCCAAGAAGGCCGACCAACTCGCCAATCCGGCCCCCGCCAAGTCCACTGCGGCCTTGGCCAAGTCGACGGCTACCGGTGCCAAGGCCGCAAGCGCCGAAACGCCGGCCAAGGCAGGCTAGGCGATGACGCTCCGCAACGCCCTCCGATCCGGGGTCGCCGCTGCCTGTATCGTCAGCATCGCGGCACCCGCCGGGATCGCCGCGCCGACGGAGCAGGCAGCCGCGAGACGTGGCGGGCTGGAGGTTGTTGTTGCGACAACGGAATCGTTTTCCCGGGTCGAGGTTCGCGGCGGCAAGGCGACTGTCAAACAGGACGGTCAGACAATAACCCTCACCTTTGATCGAGACGGCGATCCCGACATCTCCCGGTTGAGGACCTCGCCACCAAAGTGGTTCAAGACGGCCGAGAAGCGGCGCACCAAGGGGCGGCTGCAACTTATTCTGACTCTGGCCGACAACGCCGAGATCAAGTTCGGCGTGGCCGACGGGGCCTCCTACGTCAACGCCTTCGAGAAGGCTGCCAAGACAGAGTCGGCCGAGCCGGGGCCTGACGTCGAGGTCGCCGAGGCCGAACCGGTTCGCGCCGATCCGCTACCACCAGGTGGCGTGGTGCGGGTTGATGCCAAGGTCACAGGCGGTCAGACGCAACTGAAATTTGCCTTTGCCAACCCGGCGGGCGCGGCGGTGTTTCGGCGGGGCGACGCCACCTGGATCGTGTTCGACGCGCCGGCAAAGCTGGACATTGCCAAACTGCCAAAGGACGCCGAGAGCCTTCACGGTGCCCAGGTTTTTCGCGGCGCTGACTATGCTGCGCTTCGTCTTGAGACCCCTGCCGATGTGCCGCTGTTTGCCGGTGTGATCGGGTCGGACTGGACGATATCTATCGGCCCCGGTCCTCAGCCGCAGCCCACTATTGTACGTGTGAAGCGCGACCCCGCCGGGGGGCCTGCGAGCCTGCAAGCGCCAGTAGCGGGTGCCACGCGGGTGATCAATATGGTCGACCCGGTCGTGGGCGATATACTGAGTGTGGTCACGGCGCTTGGGCCGCCCAAAGGTGTGCCGAGCCGCCGCGACTATGTCGAACTGACGCTGCTTCCGTCGATCCAGGGGCTGGCGATCGAGCCCTTGGTCGAAGACCTGAGCGTTCAGCGAGATGGAGAGCTTGTGCGCCTGTCCCGCAGATCCGGTCTGGCGCTGTCGCCGGCCTGGGCAACTCGCGACCGCAAACTCACCCAGGCAGATGCACCGATGCCTGCCGCGATGCCGGCATTGATTGTCGAGACCTGGGGTAAGCTCGGCGAGGGGGGCTATCTTCCGCGTTACAATGCCTTGCTCTCGGCAGCCTCCGCAGAGACCAGCGGCGACGCGAAGGAACAGTCCACCGAGGCCAGGATGGCGCTGGCCCGTTTTCTGGTCGGGTCAGAGCTGTCATTCGAGGCGATCGGGGTCCTGAACGCCTTGGCCCGGGCAATGCCCGAAGTGCTCGACGAGCCGGAGTTCCGGGGGCTGCGCGGAATCGCCCGCACGATGGCCCGGCGCTATGCCGAGGCTGACACAGATTTCTCCTCGCCGGTTCTGCAGGAAGATCCGTCAACGTCTCTCTGGCGGTCTTATGTCAACACCCAGCTGGCCCATTACCCTGAGGCGCGCGCCCAGTTTGCGACCGGCGCCGCTGCCTTCGGATTGATGCCCAAGACCTGGCGCGCCAGGATGGCTCGCGCCGATGCCCAGGCCGCATTGGCTTTGGGAGATATGGTCTCCGCAGACACCAGCATCCGACAGGCGTTGCAGGAACAGGTGTCGTCCGAAGAACTGGTCTTGTCCCGGCTGACTCAGGCTCGCGTCATCGAGCTAAATGGCTTCAAGGATCGCGCCTTGAAGATCTATGCGGCGGTCGCCGGTGCGCCGATCGACTCTATTTCAGCGCCGGCGCAGCTGAGGGCGACGCAGATCCGGCTGGAGTTGGGCCTGGTGACCCCGGTCCAGGCCGCCAACGCCTTTGACGCCCTACGATATCGTTGGCGCGGCGACGTCACGGAGCTCGAGACTATCCGGGCTCTGGGGCAGCTATATTTGGGGCAAGGGCGTTATCGCGAGGCGCTGGAGGCGCTACGGTCCGCCGGCAGTCGTCTGCCCAATCTACCCCAGGCGCTGCAGCTTACCGCCGACCTCAATGCGGCCTTCCGGGGCTTGTTCCTCGACGGATTGGCCGATGGACTGGAGCCGGTGCAGGCGCTGGCCCTGTTTTACGACTTCAAGGAACTGGCCCCTATAGGCGCTGACGGCGACTTGATGGTGCGCAAGATCGTGCGTCGACTGGTGGATGTCGACCTGCTTCCCCAGGCGGCCGAATTGCTGAAGTACCAGGCGGACAACCGCCTGGACGGCGTGCCCCGTGCGCAGGTGTCCACGGATCTGGCGGTCATCTACCTGATGGATCGACGTCCCGAACAGGCGTTGCAGGCCATCAACAGCTCGCGCACAACCATCCTGCCGGCTGCACTCAACAATGAGCGCCGCCTGATCGAGGCCCGGGCCTGGACTGGTGTCGGCCGTTTCGACAGCGCGTTGGAAATCATCGAGCGAGACCCTTCGCGCGAGGCTACCGAGCTACGCGGCGAGATCACCTGGAAACAGAAAAACTGGGCCGTCGCGGGTCCGATGTTCGAGAAATCTCTCGGGGATCGCTGGAAATCCGACAGTCCCTTGACTGGCGAAGACGAGGGTCGCCTGCTGCGAGCCGGCGTGGCCTACAGCTTGGCTGGCGACGAGGCCGCGCTGGCCCGACTTGAGGAACGCTACGAAGGCTTCTACGAAAAGGCCAGCAATCCTGAGGCCCTGCGGATCGCCCTGACCGGCCTGCCCTCCGGCCGCCTGAACGTCGCCGACTTCGGTCGGGTCTCGGCGGACAATGAGGCGTTCACAGGCTGGGTCGGCAAGATGAAGGGCCGCTTCAAGACGCGCGCCGCGCCGGTGGGCGTGGCGAAGGCCCCGGTGGCACCGGCGAAGCAGGCTCAGGCCGGGGTCGCGGCGGCGAAGGGATAGCCTCCGCTCAGCGACGTTGTCCCGTCACTGATTGTCATCGTCGCGCCTTCAACCGGTGTCGGCAACCGGCGGGTCTGGAGCGGCTTCGGAGATTGTGGCCGGCCCGATGTCGCCTTCGACCGCCCAACCCAGCGGGGGCTCTGGCAAGTCGCGCCAGCGGGTTGCGAGATTTCTGGAGAGGCCCACGGCGCGGCAGGCGCGCAGCACCTGGGCGTCGAGGTCGGCGGTCGTGAAGTCGGGCTCCAGCAGCCAGTCGTCGAACGCCAGATCCAGAAACTCGCCCAGCGCCTCGCGCTCTTCCTCGTCGTCGGGATGTTCGGCATGCACAACGCGGTCCACCGCGCCCTGGATCTGGGAGAGGCGGTCGCCGATATCCATGTCACGCACGAGCACGCCCCGCCCTGCGGGCCCGTCGGCGCTGATCGGGCGCATCGTCCGCGCCACCAGATCGGCAGCGTCGCGGGCCACCTTGGCCTTCTGGGCCAGGGTCTGACGCAGCGACCGTGACGCACCCTGATAGGCACGGCTGAGGTCGGCCATCTCACCGGGCACGATGGCGGCGATCAGCTGGGCATGAACGTGCCGGGCCGCGCTGAGATCCATCTCAGCCAGCTCGGCCAGCATTTCAGCGTCACGATCAGGGATAGGCGTGGTCATGCCCGGGAGTGGAGCATGATGGTACGTCAGTATCGGACGTAGGATGGGCGGCGGTGGACGATAAATTCCATGCTTGTGAGACTTCAGGGTTGCGAGCCTCGCATCGTTCGGGCGCTACCGGATGCATGGAAATGATTCAGCGGAGAGATTGGCTGGCGCAAGCGCCTTTCGCCTCGCCCCCGGCGCGCAGAGCCGGGAGGGAGATGGCCGGCTCGTAAAACTGCGATCCGCCGGTGGGAGGGCGGGGATGTGCGGGGGCTCCGTCAGGGGTGCCGTTTGGTTGATCGCGTGGACGAGGGTTACCCCCCGCCTGCGCCCTTCTGGAAACTCTCCACCAAACTCCCCGCCACCAGCCGCCAGCCGTCGACCAGCACGAAGAAGATCAGCTTGAACGGCAGGCTGATCACCACGGGCGGCAGCATCATCATGCCCATGCTCATCAGCACGCTGGCCACCACCAGGTCGATGACCAGGAAGGGCACGAACAGCAGGAAGCCGATTTCGAAGGCGTGCTTCAGTTCCGAGATCATGAAGGCCGGGGTCACTACGCGGATCGGCACGTCCTGGGCGGTGGCGGGTTTTGGGATTTTGGACAGGCGGATGAAGAGAGCGAGGTCCTCCTCGTCCACCTGGCTCAGCATGAACTGCTTTACCGGTCCGCCGGCGGCATCGAACGCGGCGGGCAGTTCCATCTGCTGATCCAGCAGCGGTTTGACGCCTTCGTTGTAGGAGCGCTCGAACGTCGGGCCCATGACGATGGCGCTCAGGAACAGCGACAGCGAGATGATCACTGCGTTGGGCGGGCTCTGTTGCAGGCCGAGCGCGGTCCGCAACAAGGACAACACCACGACGATCCGCACGAACGAGGTCGTCATGATCACGATGGATGGCGCCAGCGACAGCACCGTCAGTAGCCCTACCAACTGAACGACCCGCTCGGTCAGGCCCGCACCGGAGCCCAGGTTGACATTCAACGCCTGGGCCATGGCTGTCGCCGGGAAGATCATCGCCGCGCAGGTGGTGATGGCGGCCAGCAACGCCGCGCGTCGCCAGTCCTCGGCCGGCAGGGTCCGGATCGCGGTCCAGATGGCGCGGATCATGCCCCGGGCTCGCCTGTCAGGTCGGCCAGCATCCGGCCTTCACCAAGTATGATCAGGCGTTCGCGACCATCGCAGGAGACGATCATCACGCGGCGTGCTGGGTCGAGCGTCAGCGTCTCCACGATCCTGAGGCGGCGGTCTTTTTTCTGGGCCGAGATTCGCGAGATCGCGTCGGGTCCATATTTGCGCAAAGCGACCGCCGCCAGACCTATCAGGCCAAGCGTGAGGGCGAGCGCGAAAATAGCTCTGAGGAGGGCTGCAAGGTCCATGAGACGGCGCTTCTGCGACAGTAGGAGGAAGATGGCTCATTCGCCGCTGAATCTCTTAAGGGGCGATTAACCCTGTTTCTTCACCATTGAAGATGATGAAGCTGGACGAAATCCCACTGTTCTCGATGCTCAAAGGCCGTCTCGGCTATCTGGCCGAGCGACAGAAGGTTATCGCCCAGAACGTCGCCAACGCCGACACGGTGCGTTACGTGGGCCAGGACCTGAAGCCCTTCAGCTTTGACGCCAAACTTCAGATGCATCAGGCCCAGGGTGCGACCCCGATGGCTGTCACCCAGGCCGGGCACATGTCACCCAGGACCGAGCGGCGCAGCGTCTACAAGTCCGCCAAAATGCCCGGAACCGAGACCACGCTCAATGGCAACTCGGTCGTGCTGGAGGAGGAGATGATCAAGATGGCTGACGCGCGGATGAATTACGACGCTGCCATCTCGTTCTATCAGAAATCGCTGAACATCCTGCGCCTGGCCAAGAAAGCGCCAGGTCGGGTTTGAGCCAGGAGGGTTAGATGCCGGAGATCAAATCCATGTCCGGCGTCGCCCAGGCGGTGGCCGTGTCCGCGCTCCGCGCCCAGCAAGGTCGCATGCGGATCATCGCCGAAAACCTGGCCAACGCCGATTCCACGTCAAAGACGCCCGGCGGTGATCCCTATCGCCGACAGGCGCCGGTGTTTACGCCAGCTCGCGTCGCCGGTGGCCAGGGCGTGAAAATGAGCAAGGTCGAAATGGACCAGACCGAATTCCGGCAGGAGTACGAGCCCGGCCACCCCTCAGCCGACGCCAAGGGATATGTGAAGCTGCCCAACGTAAACTCCCTGGTCGAGGCGCTGGACATGCGCCAGGCCCAGCGAGCCTACGAAGCCAACCTCAATGTCATCGAGACAGCCCGCAGTATGGATCTGCGGACGCTGGATCTCCTGAAGAAATAGGGCCTGAGCCATGATCACCGCGCTCGCCGCCAGCAAGGCCTACGCCGCCACCCAGAAGGGCCTGGGGATCGACGACGCCCCGGGAATGTCCGTCGGGCAGCCCCCGACTACGGGCGGATTTGGCGATATCCTGAAATCGGCCATGACCGACGCGGTCAGCGCCTCGAAGACGGCTGAAAAAACTATGGCGGCCCAGGTCGCTGGCAAGGCTGAACTGGTCGATGTGGTTACCGCGATCAGCGCCGCAGAGGCCAGTCTGGAAACCGTTATGGCCGTTCGCGATCAGGTGATCAGCGCCTATCAGGAAATCATGCGGATGCCGATCTGAGTCGGTTCGCGCTCACTTCACCTGCGCACACGCCACGCGAGGACCCGCACCGCCGATCGGCTGTGTCAGGTGATCATCGGCATTGGCGTGGATCACTACAGCCGAACCGTCAGCATCTTGCAGCCCCGCCATCGTGATCAGGCTGGAAAATACTTCTGCCGCCCCCATTCCATGGCCGTCAACGTAGAGATTGGGCAGGTCGCCCGTTTCGTTGGCGTTGGGATTGAGCAAGCCGTGGATCCGGTCGCCCCCGCCATGAGTGTGACCACCCGCCGACGTGAAATCAGCCTTCGAACAGTCGGCTTTCTCGTGAAAATGCAGGCCATGCCAGCCGGGCGTCAGACCCTTGGCCTCAACGCGCATCAGCACGCCTTTCGGCGCGGTGGTCAGGCTGACCTTCCCGACGACCTCGCCGACGCTGTTCTTCAGCTCGGCTGCCGTGGTCTGCGCTTGAGCAGACGACGCCACAAGGGCGGCAGCGAGGAAAAGGGGCAGGGCGCGCATGAGTATACTCCAGCTCGTGTGGCGTTCTGACAACCTTAGTCCCGTCGGGCTTGGCCCCCAACCGGGCGTTCGTGCTACGCAGGACAAATGTCCGCCGCGGCCATCGAACTCATCGGCGTTTCCAGGCGCTATGCCACTGTCATTGCGCTGGACGGCGTCAACCTGGCCGTTCGGCAGGGCGAATTTGTGGCGCTGGTCGGTGGTTCAGGGTCGGGCAAGACCACCTTGCTGAAGACCATAAACGGTCTGATCCGTCCTGATGCCGGGCGCATCACAGTGGCGGGCGAGGACGTGGCCGGCGTTGCGCCACATTTTCTGCGCCGCCGTATCGGCTATGTGTTTCAGGAAACGGGTCTGTTTCCGCACCTCACCGTTGCCGAAAACATTGCCATAACGCCGCGTCTGCTGGGCTGGGATGCCGAACGCATGGCCAGGCGCATTGTAGAACTGCTCACGCTGGTCGCCCTGCCGGCCGACGTCTCGGGCCGCTCGCCTTCCGAACTCTCCGGCGGCCAGCGCCAGCGGGTCGGCGTGGCCCGCGCGCTGGCGGCAGAACCGACGCTGATGCTGATGGATGAGCCCTTTGGTGCGCTCGATCCGCTGACGCGGGACAGTCTGGGGATGGACTACCGCACCCTGCATGACCGGCTGGGCCTCACGACCATCATGGTCACGCATGATATCGCCGAGGCCGTGTTGCTGGCCGACCGCATCGTGGTGCTCGCCGCCGGACGGATTCTGGCCGACGGGACGCCAGCTCATCTGTTGGCCACTACCGACGATCTGACGGTGCGCGCCCTGCTGGAGGCCCCGAAACGCCAGGCTGAACGGTTACGTGAGAGGCTGGGCGCATGAGCCCGCAGCTTCAAGCCGCCCTCGCACTCCTGCCGGAATATCTCGGCTGGCATGTGTTGCTCAGTGTCAGCGCGCTGGCATTGGGGCTGGCAATCAGCCTTCCGTTGGCCGTGGCCGCCAGCCGCAACGCCCGGCTGCGCTGGCCGGTCCTAGCACTTGCCAGCCTCATCCAGACGATCCCCAGCCTGGCGCTGCTGGCGCTGTTCTATCCCCTGCTGCTGGCGCTGTCGGTGCTCAGCGTTTCGCTGGTAGGGCGAGGGTTTTCGGCGCTGGGCTTCCTTCCGTCGTTGCTCGCGCTGACACTTTACTCGATTTTGCCGATCCTGCGGAACGGGGTGACTGGCATCACGGGTGTCGACCCGGCAATCTCGGAGGCCGCCGACGGCGTCGGCATGACCGCGCGTCAGAAACTGTTTCAGGTCGAGTTGCCACTTGCCGCGCCGGTGATCATGGCCGGGATTCGAACCGCCGCCGTCTGGACTATCGGGGCCGCGACCCTGTCCACGCCGGTTGGCCAGACCAGCCTCGGCAACTACATTTTCTCGGGGCTGCAGACCGAAAACTGGGTTTTTGTGTTGTTCGGCTGTGCTGCCTCTGCGGTCCTGGCAATGGCCGCCGACCAACTGCTGGGATTGATAGAGACCGGTGCGCGCAAGCGGCGACGTCGTCTGGTGATTGTGGGGATCGTCGGCATTGTACTGGGTGCGGGTGCTGCCATCGCCCCATTGATCCAGTTCGGAAAACCAGCGGCCTATGTGGTCGGGGCCAAGAATTTCTCCGAGCAATACATCCTGGCCGAACTGATGGCCGAGCGGCTGGAGCGCACCGGGGCGGCGGTGTCACGCAAGGAGGACCTGGGTTCGGCTGTGGCCTATCGGGCGCTGGCCGCCGGGGAGCTCGATGTCTACGTCGACTACTCTGGTACGCTCTGGACCGGGGTCCTTGGGCGCACCGGCAATCCGGGCCGAAAGGCGGTGCTGGATCAACTCACGACCGAGCTCAAGCGACGCGACGGGGTGCTGGTGCTGGGCTCGCTGGGCTTTGAGAATACCTACGCCTTTGCCATGCGCGCTGATCGGGCAAAGGCGCTGGGTGTGGCCTCGCTGACCGACCTTGCGCGCGAGGCACCGGGGCTGACGCTCGGGACGGATATCGAGTTCCTGTCGCGACCGGAATGGAAGGCCGTTGATGCTGCCTACGGTCTGAAGTTCCGCAACAAGCGCTCATTCCAGCCCACATTCATGTATCGCGCACTTTCGGGCGGCGAGGCCGACGTGATCAGTGCATTTTCGTCCGACGGTCGGATCGCCGCCGATAAGCTGGTCATACTGGCGGATCCCAAAGGCGCTATCCCGCCCTATGACGCCGTGATCCTGATCTCCCCGAAACGGGCCGCGGACAATCGGTTCGTCGAGGCACTGCGCCCCTTGGTCGGGGCCATCCCGGTGGGAGCCATGCAGGCGGCCAACTACAGCGTCGACCGTGACACGGACAAGGAAACCCCGGCGCAGGCAGCGCGAACGCTGGCACCCTGAGATAGACGGGCAAACGGGATCGCTCCTAGCCTTTCGTTAACCATAAGGCTGGACAACGGAAGGACCGGCGGGGCGGCCCGTCGGACAGTCTTTCCATGAGGTTTTCGATGAGCGGCGCCGAGGTTCTGGACGTCGGGCGCGACGCGATCTGGTTGACCATCCAGATGTGCGCCCCAGTGTTGATCGTGGGCCTGATCGTGGGCGTCGGCATCGGCCTGCTGCAGGCCCTGACCCAGATTCAGGAACAGACCCTGATCTATGCGCCCAAGATCGTCGCCATCTTCGTGTCCCTGCTGGTTTTCATGCCGATGATGGGGGCCCTGATGAGCGGGTTCATGCAGAGCATCGCCGCGCGCATCGCGAGCATGTGAGGGCCAGGGCCGGCCCATGGAATCCTACGCAACCGCGCAACAGGTCTTCGCCGCCGGCCTGATATTCTCACGGCTGAGCGCGATCATCATGTTGCTGCCGGGATTGGGTGAAACGTTCATTCCAGCCCGTATTCGCCTGGCGTTCGCATTCGGTCTAACCCTGATGTTGTTCCCGTTGATGGGCGGCTCGGTTCCGCCGTTGCCTGCTGATGGCGCAGGACTTGGCGGGGCCGTGATCAAGGAGTTGCTGATCGGTCTGATGATCGGGGGCGTTCTTCGGCTGTTCATGAATTCCCTGGCGACGGCGGGCGAGATCGTGTCGCTGCAGACCACACTGTCGTTCGCCCAGACAGCTAACCCCATGCAAGCCCAGCCCTCCACGACGCTGGGCACTTTTCTGGGGCTGATTGGTATCGTGCTGATCTTTGCCACCAATCTGCATCACCTGTTCATCAGCGCGATTGTGGGGTCGTTCGAGATTTTCCCGTTCTCGCGGGATGTACCGGTGAGTGATGCGGGTCAGTTGGCGATCCAGACGATGAGCGGGTCGTTCGCGCTCGGCCTGCAACTGGCCGCACCGGTGGTGGTGTTTTCGCTGATCTTCAACATTGCAACCGGTCTGGTCGGCCGGGTCATGCCGCAGTTTCAGGTGTTCTTTGTGGCGACGCCGCTGATCGTTCTGTTGGGCCTTTCTATCTTCGCCCTCAGCCTTGGCGTCATCGGCGTGGTCTGGGTCGATGGTTACCGTGAACTCATCGGGATTTTCACCCGCACATGAGCGAAGCGCCAGAACGCGAATCCAAGACAGAAGACGCCACTCCTCGAAAACTGGAGCAGGCGATCCAGAAGGGTGATGGTCCGCGCACAATGGACCTGGGGTCGGTCGCCACGCTCTCGGCGGTATCGGCGGTGGTGTTGTTCGGCGGGGGCTGGTTGTCGAACAACATGGTGGCCCAGCTGACGCCGTTTCTCAGCCGACCGCAGTCCATGTCCGTGGCGGGCAATGCGCCGGAAATTCTGACATACGCCTTGATGGCGGGCGCGCCGGCGCTGGTTCTGGTGATGTTTGCCGCCGCCCTTGCCGGTGCCGCGTCGGGTCTCGCCCAGGGCGGGCTACGCATCATGCCGGACAAGCTGAAGCCGGATTTTTCCAAGGTCTCGCCGGCCAAAGGCTTCGAGCGCCTGTTTGGCCCCGACGGATTGATGCAGTTCGCCAAGTCGATCGTGAAAGTCGTGCTGTTCTCGCTGATGGGGTGGTGGGTTCTGGAGCCGGTTATCCCCCAGCTGTCGTCACTCTCTGCCCTGGCTCCGGTCGCCATGCTGCCTTTCGCCATGGATGTCATAAAGCGGCTGATCATCGCCGTGGCGGTGCTGGCGCTGGTCATTGCCGGTGCCGATTGGTTCTGGCAGCGCCAACGGTTCCTGGTCCGCATGCGGATGACCAAGGAGGAAGTCAAAGAGGACTACAAGCAGTCCGAAGGCGATCCGCACGTCCGGGCGCGCCAGAAACAGATCCGCTACGAACGTGCCCGCAGGCGGATGATGCAGGCGGTTCCCGGTGCCACTGTCGTGGTCATGAACCCGACCCACTACGCCGTGGCGCTCAAGTACGAACAGGGCGAGGATGCCGCGCCAACCTGCGTGGCCAAGGGGCTGGACAGCCTGGCGCTGAAGATCAGGTCCGTGGCCGAAGAGGCCGGTGTGCCGATTATAGAGGACGCGCCACTGGCCCGCGCCCTCTATGCTGCCGTTGAGATCGACGAGATGATCCCGCCTGCCCACTACGAAGCCGTCGCCAAGATCATCGGCTTCATCCTCAATGCCGGTGCGCGACGCGGCTCGACGGCCGGAATGTGACAGAATGACACCAACTGATTCGTCGGAGGCGACGTCGCACGCCATGTCCGAGACACCATCCAGGCCCCGCAAGGTTGATCCCATCATCGCGTTTGCGGTGTTGTTCTTCCTGCTGGCTGTCGGGTTCGCCCTTGTTCCAGCCTTCAGCCACGGGCTGGAAAACCTGGCCAGCATGATGTTGCTGACCGGTCTGGCGGGGGTTTGCTGCATTGGCCTGTTCGTGCTGCGCGGGCCTGCTGAGGCGCCAGCGGAGTCCGAAGCCGGGACCGAGGCCTTTCTGGCGGCACTGGATGAGCCTGCAGCTGTGGTGGCACCGGATGGTCGCCTGCTGAGTGTCAATCCGGCCTGGCGCGAAACCATGGGTCCCGCGCCCCGCTTGCCCAAGAGCGGCGCGGCGGCGGCCAGTCTGTTCGGTGCCTTGGCCACAGCGCGACGGGGCCAGCTGGGACGCGCATCTCTCAAGGTTGGCGGCCACGACCATGAGGCTCTGGTCTCGCCCATCGCGCCGCGACGCTTTCTGGTTCGCCTGACGGGGCGCGGGAGCAATCCGCTGGCGTTGCCGTCGTCGGCGATGGAGGTCCTGAACGCTGTCATGGGGGCCAAGGCACCGCCGCCCAAGGTGCTGGACGCGTTTGCCGCCGCCTCGCCCTTCGGTGCAGCCTTGCTGGATGGAGAAGACCCCTTCGAGGCGCGGATCATCGAGGCCAACCCCGCGCTGGCCGCGGTCGCGCACGGGGGATTGCCGGGACAGGTGTTTGGCGAACTGATCGAGCCCGCCAGCCGGATGGACGCCACCATCCGGATCGCCGAGGCCCGCCACGGCCATGCGCCACTGGAAGTGCGGCTGGCACATGATCCCAGCCGGATCGCTCATCTCTATCTGTCGCAGAGCCCGGGCCGATGGGTTGCCTATCTGGTCGACGTCTCCGAGCAGAAGCAGATCGAATTGCAGCTCTCCCAGAGCCAGAAGATGCAGGCCATTGGCCAGTTGGCCGGCGGTGTGGCCCATGACTTCAACAACCTGTTGACCGCCATTCTGATGCAACTGGATGTGCTGGCCCCACGCCATCCGGTAGGTGATCCGTCCTACGAAGGCCTCAACGAGATCAAGCAGACTTCGATGCGGGCCGCCGACCTGGTGCGCAAGCTGTTGGCGTTCTCGCGCAAACAGACCGTCCAGCGCGAGATCCTTGATGTCGGCGAGATGGTTTCGGAATCCGAGGTGCTGCTGCGGCGACTGCTGTACGAGGACGTCAAGCTGGTCACCGATTATGGTCGCAACCTGCCCCATGTGCGGGCCGACCGGGGCCAACTCGATACGGCCGTGATGAACCTGGTGGTCAACGCCCGCGATGCCGTTCGTGTCAAAGGCGGCGGTACGGTCAGGATCCGAACGGCGCGTCTTAGCCAGGAAGAGGCCCGCTGCCTCGACTATCCGACGGCTCAGGGCGATCAGGCGCTGATCGAGGTGTCTGACGACGGCCCGGGCATCGCGCCCGATGTCATGGCGAAGATCTTCGAGCCCTTCTTCACCACCAAAGCGGTCGGCGAAGGCACCGGTCTGGGACTGGCCACGGTCTATGGCATCGTCAAGCAGTCTGACGGCTGGATCACGGTCAGCTCAAAACCGGGTGAAGGCGCGGCATTCCGCATTTTTCTGCCCGTACATATTCAGGTGGCGTCGCTTGAGCCGACGCCGGCGAAGGTGGCACCGAAACGTCCAGTGGCGCGCGATCTCTCCGGGGCCGGACGCATCCTGTTTGTCGAGGATGAGGACGCTGTGCGCGGTGTCGCGGCCAAACTGCTGCGCGCGCGCGGCTATGAGGTGATCGAGGCCGCCAGCGGCGAGGAAGCCCTGGAAATCGCCGAACAGAACGCCGGCAAGATCGATCTTATGATCTCTGACGTGGTCATGCCCGGCATGCAGGGGCCGGAACTGTTGAAGCAGGCCCGCATCTATCTGGGCAGCGCCCCGGTGATGTTCATCTCGGGCTATGCCGAGAGCGAATTCTCCGACCTGCTGGAGGGCGAGGCCAATGTCTCGTTCCTGCCCAAGCCCATCGACATCAAGATGCTGGCCGAGCGCGTGAAGCAGGAATTGCAGAACGCCGCCTGAGGCCCTTGCGCCGGACGCCCTGAGCCTTCAGCTTACGCCCCAACCAGAAAATACGGTATGGGAGCAAGACATGGTGGCCATTAATCCGAACGGGACGCTGCGGGGCAAGACCGCGCTGGTGACCGGCGCCAGTCGAGGCATCGGCGAGGCCATCGCCGTGCGGCTGGCCATGGAAGGTGCCAAGGTCGTGGCGTCGGCCCGCACGGCAGAGGACGGCGAGAGCAAGCTGCCCGGCACCCTGGCCGCCACCGTCGCGAGGATCCGCAACGCTGGCGGTGAGGCGATGGCGATCAAGGCCGATCTCTCCAGCGAAACCGACCGGGCGCGCCTGGTGGCCGAGGCCGTCGAAGCCTATGGCGACATCGACATCCTGGTGAACGACGCGGCGGTCACCTTCTTTATCCCCGTCGAGACCTTTCCCAAGAAGCGCTTTGATCTGATGATGGAAGTCCAGGTCTGGGCCCCCATGCATCTCTCGCAACTGGTGCTGCCAGCCATGCGCGAGAAGAAGGCGGGCTGGATCGTCAACATCTCGTCCGGCGCGGGCATCCACCCGAAGCAGCCCTACATCCGTCGCAGCGGCGGCACGGTCTATGGCATGTGCAAGGCGGCGCTGGAGCGGCTGACCACCGGTCTGGCATCAGAGGTCTACGATGATGGCGTGGCAGTGAATGTGATCTCGCCGGGTCTGGTCGACACCCCCGGCGTGGCGGTGCACGGCTTGATCAACGAGCAGACAAAGGACCGTGTGCAGCCCATCGAGTTCATTGCCGAGGGGGTCTACCAACTTTGTGTCGGGGACCCGAAGACGATGACGGGCCGCATCGACTATGCCGAGCCGTTACTGAAGGAACTTGGCCTGAAGCCGTCGGAGTTGGTGTGACATGATCGAGCAAACCGTCGAACTCGCCACCAAAGACGGCGCGACCACCACCTTCATCGTGCATCCGGAGCGGGGCGGGCCACACCCGATCATCCTGTTCTATATGGACGCCCCGGCGATCCGCGAGGAGTTGCGCGACATGGCCCGGCGGATTGCCTCCGTTGGCTACTATGTGATGTTGCCCAACCTCTACTACCGACGCGGCGTCATGGAGATGAAAGACCTGCCGCCCTTGCCTGAGGCCGAGGCGCGGGCGCGGATGTTCGACTTCATGGGCTCGATCACCATCCCGTTGATCATGGATGATACCGACGCCCTGCTGGACTTCGCCGGACGCGACCCGGCCGCCAGTCCGGGGCCGGTCGGCACCATCGGCTATTGCATGAGCGGCCAGTACGCGATCAACGCCGCCGCGCGCCATCCCGAGCGCGTTGCCTGCGCGGCTTCGCTCTATGGCGTCCAGCTGGTCACTGACGGCAAGGACAGCCCGCACCTGGCCGCGCAACGGGCCAAGGCCGAGCTCTATTTCGCCTGCGCCGAGCACGACACCTGGGCGCCGCTGGAAATGGTGGAAGCGCTGGACGCCTCGCTCAAGGCCGACGGTGTGAACGCCGAGGTCGAGCTCTACATGGGCGTCCACCACGGCTTTGCCTTTCCCCAGCGCGGCGCGGTGTATGACAAACCGGCGGCGGAGCGGCATTGGGAACGGCTGTTCGCGCTGTTTGCACGGAATTTGGGGTGATCCACCGCCGCAGTGTGCTGGACAGATAAATCCAAACGCCACATAATTCGAAACATTCGAATCTTTCGAGAGTTACGGATCATGCGAGTATCATCCGCTGAGTTTCTGAAGCGGTACGGCGCGTTAAGCGACAAGGCGTTGAGCGAGCCGGTGACGATCACCCGAAACGGTCGTGATCGCCTCGTTTTGGTGTCCGCTGAAGAGTTCGAGCGCATCAGCCGCTACGCACCCCGATCCCGGCGAATCGAAGAGTTGACCGATCAGGAGGTGGCGATGATCGGTGAAGCCCGAATGTCATCTGAACACGATCACCTGAACGCGCTGCTAGACGACTGACGTGCGGCTTCCGCCACCGCAACCGGGTCTCGTTATCCGCTATTCCTTTGTTTGGTCCCGAGAATTTGCTGCGGGCCAGGAGGAAGGGCGCAAAGACAGGCCATGCGCGATCATCTTGAGCGCGCTCGCTGTCGACGGTGAGACGCGCGTCTACGTCCTTCCCGTGACCCACACGCCGCCCAACGATCCGGAGGTAGCCGTAGAAATCCCGCTGCGCGTCAAGTCGCAGCTAAAGCTAGACGACGTGCGATCCTGGATCATACTCGACGAAATCAATGACTTCGTCTGGCCGGGCTACGACTTGCGTCGGGTGCCGGAGTCGCAGCCAGCCCAGGTCCACTACGGCTTCCTAGCGCCACGCTTCTTTGATCAGGTTCGCGAGCGTTTCCAGGCCTTGGCCGTCAAGCGCCGCGTCAGGCGCGTTCCCCGGACCTAGAGTCAGCGTCAGCACCGCCGCTGCGCCACCACCGGCGGGACCCACCCCGGCTCCAGCGCCTTCAGCGGATGTGACGCCGTCACCATGCCCATGAACGGCGGCCAGAAGTCATAGCCCAGCAGCTTCTGAACGCGCGGTGACATCTCCCGCACCTGCTCCGGTGGGATGGCCAGGAAGAAGTTCTCCTGCGGTCGGGCCCAGGGTTCGCAATACTGGTTGGTGAAACCCAGTCGCGGCTTGTCGGTCCGGTTGCCGCCGCCCCGGTGGATCAGGGTTCCGGCCATGATGAAGCAGGCCCCCGCCGGAACCTCCATTGGCACCAGCATGCGCTCGATCTCGGCGAGGTCGTTGGGGCGGCCCGCGTCCCCCTGATTGCCCCAGAGGTGGCTGCCAGGCACCACCTCGGTGCAGCCGTTGGCCTGGGTGAAGGCATCGACAGCGGCGATCAGGGTGTAGCTGATGGCCGGGCGCGGGCGTGGAATGCGATAGAAACCGTCGTCGGTATGCAGGTCCTGGGCCGTCTCGCCGGGATTGATCTGGATCGACTGGGTGGCCGTCAGCAGATAGCCCGGCTGCAGGAACCGGTCGAGAACCGCCAGCACGCGGGGCTCTTCCGCCAGGTCCTCGAACACCCTGGCCCGAGCGACCAGCGTGTAGACGCGTTCGGTCTTGAAGCCTTCGAAGTCGTTCCGGCCATGATGGGTGTTCTGGAACGGCGCTAACCCCGCGCGTACGGCCTCGATCACCGTCGGGCTCATGAAGTCGTCGATCACCGTGAAGCCCTGCTCGCGGATGCGGGCGGCGTGGGCATCGGCGTCAAAGTGTGCGTTCGGCTTATCCATCTCGCGCCCCTTCGCAGAAAACGATAGCATAGCCCTGCGGAGGATCATCAATGAACCAGACCCTGTCGATACGTCGCGTCGCGGGCGCACTTGGCGCCGAGCTATCCGGCGTGGACCTGAGCCAACCGTTGAGTGACGAGACCATCGCCGCAATCCGCCAGGCGCTGGTCGAACATCAGGTGATCTTCTTCCGCGACCAGACCCTGACCCCGGGGCAGCAGGTGGCCTTCGGCGCCCGCTTCGGCCCTCTGAACATCCATCCCTATGTGACCGGCATGGAAAGCCAGCCTGAAGTCATGGAAATCATCAAGGAGCCCTCCGACAAGATCAATTTCGGCGGCGGCTGGCACTCCGACATGAGCTTTCTGGAGACGCCTGCCATCGGCTCTATTCTGTATGCGCTCGAACTTCCGGACTATGGTGGCGATACCCTGTTCGCCAGCCAGGCTGCGGCCTACGACGCCCTGTCCGAAGGCCTGAAGCGAACTCTGGAAGGGCTGAACGCGGTGCATTCGGCCTCGCGAGAATATGCCCCCGGTGGTCCCTCAGCCCAGAAGCGCGGCGCGATGCAGGTGGCCGAAGCCGACGGCCTTGCCGGTGAGTATGTCCATCCGATGGTGCTCACCCACCCGGAAACCGGCCGCAAGGCGCTCTACGTCAATCCGGCATTCACACTGAAGATCGACGGCTGGAAGCCTTCGGAATCCAAGGCCTTGCTGGACTACCTGTTCCAGCATTGCCGCTACGAGGCCTTCACCTGCCGGTTCGCCTGGCAAAAGGGTTCGGTGGCCTTTTGGGATAACCGATCCGTCTGGCACTTTGCGCTCAATGACTACCCGGGCCAGCGCCGCCACATGCGCAGGGTGACCGTTGATCCGTGGCCCGCCATGGCAGCTCCGGCACGCGTCGCAGCGGAGTAGCGGCTCAGGGCCTGCCGGCCATCGCCAGCAATGCCGCCAGGCCGACGGTCATACCCTTCAGGGTCTCGGGTTTCGACAGATCAATCCACTCGTCCAGAGCGTGCGCACGTCCGCCGCTCGCCGCGCCGGACCCGACGGTAACGGCCGGGATGCCCAGGCTGATGGGAATATTGGAGTCTGTGGAACTGGCGTTCAGCAGGGGTTGAAACCCGGCGGCCCTGACCGCCGCCGCCGTCATAAGCACGATTTCGGCGTCGTCGCGAGTGTTGCCGGTTGGGCGGTCGCCGATCAGTTTGATTTCGGCGCTGATCTTGCCCTGCCGGGTAGATCGCGCGGCATTCTCCTGGTCCACCGCCCCGGCGACGATCTGGAGGAACTGTCCGTCCAGCTTCGCCAGTTCCGCCTTGCCGGGTGAGCGCATGTCGACTTCCAGCCAGATGCTGTCCGGGATCGAATTCACCGAGGTGCCGCCGCCCACCACGCTGGTCATGTAGGTGGTCTTGGGTTTGGTCGGCGTGACGATCTTGTTCATCTCCACCACCGTCGCCCCCATGGCCGCCATGGGGTTCACCAGACCGAACGCGCCATAGCTGTGTCCGCCCGGCCCTTTGAACGTCACGCGATAGCGTCGCGACCCCACGGCCCCGGACGTCACCAGGATCGGCGACGTCCCGTCCATCGAAAAGAAGGCGGCGATGCGGTCCTTGTATTCTCCCTTGGTGAACAGGAAGCGGATTCCGCGCAGGTCGCCGGGCCCCTCTTCGCCCACATTGCCGACGAACAGAATGTCGCGCCGGGTTTTGACCTTGGCCACATCCAGGGCCCGGACATAGGCCAGCAAAACGGCCAGCGAGTGGGTGTCGTCGCCGACACCCGGGGCGAACAGTTTGGTTCCCTCGCGGCGGACCTTAACGTTGGTCTCTTCCGGAAAGACGGTGTCCAGATGCGCGGCCATGACCACCAGCGGCGCACCGGCCGGTCCGGTTCCCCGGCGCAGACCCATGACATTGCCCTCGGCGTCCATCTTGACGTCGCTGAGGCCAGCCGCCGTCAACATGGCCATATAGGTCTGAGCCTTGGCCGTTTCCTTGAAGGGCGGGGCGGGGATCTCGGTCAGGCGGATGGTCTCTTCGACGATACGGTCGTACTCACGATCAAAATTGGCCGTCGCCGCCTTGAAGCCGGCGCTGTTGCGGATCGCCTGGATGGTCTTGTCGGCAGGGGAGGGCTTCACCTGCGCGTTGGCCACGCTGCCAAACGAAAGGGTGGCCATTACGGCTAGAACGGCGCTTCGAACGTGGGACATCCAGATAGAATCCTTGCGTCAATCGGCCCTCATCTCAACCTATCCAGCTACTGTGCGCCAGTCTTGAAGGCAGGCTGTGCCCCAGTGCCGGGATTCATTGCGGCAATTGGCCTTGATCAGGCTTTCCGGTTCGAGCGCTGACCCTTAAGCGTTGCGCGTTCGGTGCCTTGCGGAGCCGCTGTCGAAACTAAATCGCAGGAGCCAAAGCCTGATGGATCGCCGTACTTTTCTCGTCACCACTGCCGGTAGCGCCCTGGCGACGGCTGTGCCCGCCTTCGCCCAGCTCACGGGCGAGGACGCCAGACTGCGCACCATTCTCGATCAGATGTTTGAGGCACGCGTCGATGACAGTCCGCGCTTTGCGACGTCGCTGGGTCTGGACAAGGGTCCGCGAGCAGCCTTGAAATCGAGGCTCGACGACAACTCAGCCGCAGCAAAGGCGCGTCGGCTTGAGCAGGCGCGTGGATGGGTCACGGACCTGAAGGCTGTTGACCGTGAAAAGCTGTCGACGGCGTCGAAAGTCGACCTCGACGTCGTGCTCTATTCCAATGAACAGGCCGTCCGGAATGGGGACAAATACAAGTTCGGCGACGTTGGCGGCAACTTCAGCCCCTATGTGATCAGCCAGCGCGGCGGCACCTATGCCAGTGTCCCGGACTTTCTGGACAGCCAGCACCGGATCACCACCGCTGCGGATGCCGACGCCTATCTCTCGCGCCTGAGCGCCTTTGCAGGGGCCATGGACAACGATGTCTTGCTCCAGACAGCCGATGTCGCGGCAGGCGTGGTCCCGCCAGATTTCGTCTGCGACCTGGCGCTGGGCCAGATGGCGGCCCTTCGCAATCAGCCGGCGGACCAGACCGTTCTGGTCACCTCGATCGCCAGGAAGACGGCGGCCGTCAACATCCCCGGCGATTGGGCCGCCCGTGCGCAGAAGATCGTCGAGACCAGGATTTTCGCTGCACTCGACCGACAGATCGCCGCCATGAAGACCGTGCGCACAACCGCCAAACCCGACACTGGCGTCTGGGCGCTGCCCGACGGCGACGCCTACTACGCCGACGCCGTCAAAGCCTCGACCACCACCAACTTCACGCCGCAGGAAGTTCATCAACTGGGTCTGGATCATGTGGCCGAGATCGCCGCCCGACTGGACGGGATCTTGCGAGCTCAGGGCATGACGGGGGGCACCGTCGCCCAGCGGCTGGCTACGTTGAACGTGGACCCCCGCCAGGTCTATCCGGCGAATGACGAGGGCCGTACCCGGATAATTGCCGATCTGAACGCCGATGTCGCGGCGTTGGGCAAGTTGCTTCCCAAGGCATTCTCCACTCTGCCCAAGGCCACGGTCGAGGTGCGCCGCGTGCCGGTGCTTATCCAGGATGGTGCGGCCAACGGCTACTATCAGTCCGCAGCCCTGGACGGTTCGCGCCCGGCGGCGTTTTACATCAACCTCAAGGAGATCGGCGACTGGCCGCGCTATAATCTGAAGACCCTGGCCGTCCACGAAACGGTCCCCGGTCACCACCTGCAGAACGCCCTGGCTCGGGAAAGCACGTCGGGACCGATGCTGCGCCGGACCGGCTCCGGCTTCTCCGCTTTTTCCGAAGGGTGGGCGCTCTACGCCGAACAGCTTGCCGACGAGTTAGGGGCTTATGACGGAGACCCTCTTGGTCAGGCTGGCTATCTGCAGTCGCTGCTGTTTCGCGCCGCACGTCTCGTGACGGATACCGGCATCCACTACAAGCGTTGGGGCCGGGCTCAGGCCACCCAATACATGGTCGACACCATCGGCAATACCGCAAGTCGCGCACAGCGTGAGGTTGAACGCTATTTTTCCTCGCCGGCTCAGGCCAACAGCTACAAGGTCGGCCACTCGGTCTGGGCCAAGGTCCGCGAGGACGCCAAGGCAAAGCTTGGCGCCAAATTCGACCTGAAAGCCTATCACAACACGGTACTGCTATCGGGTCGGATGCCGCTGACTGTGTTGGAGCGACATGTTCGAGACTGGGTGGCGACCCAGGCTTAGGCTCGACATCGGGCGGCAAACCGCGTTCCTTGCTGAAAACATCAGGGAAGACCGCACATGCCCAGGCTGAACCGCGACGGCGTCTACCTCTACTATGAGGTTCACGGCGACCACGGGCCGGTGGTCCTGCTGACCCACGGCTATTCGTCAACCGCACAGATGTGGTCTGGTCAGGTCGATGCTGTCGCCAAAGATCATCGCCTGGTCACCTGGGACATGCGAGGGCACGGGCAAAGCGACAGCCCCGTTGACCCCGAGCTCTATTCCGAGGCGCACACGGTCGCCGACATGGCGGCCTTGCTGGATGAAGTGGGTGTCAAGCGGGCCATCATCGGCGGCCTGTCGTTGGGCGGTTATATGTCGCTGGCATTCAACCGCGTGCACTCCGACCGGGTCGAAGCGCTGCTGATCATCGACACCGGCCCTGGCTACAAGAACGATGAGGCCCGCGCCGGCTGGAACAAGACCTCGCTGCGTACTGCCGAGCGTTACGAAACCGAGGGGCTGAGCCTGCTGTCCACCGGCAGCGCCGAACGTCGCAGCGCGAGGCACACCAGCTCCGCCGGTCTTGCTTTGGCGGCGCGCGGCATGCTCACCCAGCGCGACGCAGGCGTGATCACCTCGCTGCCCGACATCAAGGCACCATCCATCGTCATCGTAGGGTCGGAGGATACGCCGTTCCTGGCTGCCAGCGACTACATGGCCGCCAAGATACCCGGCGCGCGGAAGGCCGTCATTGAAGGTGCCGGGCATGCGGCGAATATGGACAAGCCCGAGGCTTTCAATGCGGTGTTGATGGGCTTTCTGTCCGGCTTGGCGCCGGTCAGAACTGTGGGGTAACTTTCGTCTCAAAGATAACAGGAGACCCGGGCATGATCCTGCGGGCTATCTTCGCAACAGTCGCAATGCTTTGCTCCGGCTCGGCATTCGCACAGCCGCACGACATGTCTAAAATGACACCGATGAGCATGGGCATGCCGCCTATGCCATCAATCTATGGCGGGCAGGCCGACAAGCCAGGCGCTCCGGTGTTCACCGGTCTCGGCGACCATCACATGCCGATCACGGCTTCGCCGGAAGCCCAGAAATTCTTTGACCAGGGCGTCAAGCTGACCTTCGGCTTCAATCACGCCGAGGCGATACGGTCGTTCCGTCAGGCGGCCCGGATCGATCTGAACTGCGCCATGTGCTGGTGGGGCGTCGCGTTCTCGCTGGGTTCAAACATCAACATGCCGATGCCGGATGACGCGGTGATTCCGGCCTGGCTGGCGCTTCAGAATGCTCAGGCTCTGGCCCCGAAGGTCAGCCCCCGCGAGCAGGCATGGATTGCGGCCTTGTCCAGGCGGTACGCCGAGACCCGAGCGGGCGAACGCGCCAAGCTCAACGAGGCCTTCGCTCAGGCGATGGGCGATCTGGTGCGCCAGTATCCCGACGACCTGGACGCCCGGACTTTCTGGGCCGAGGCCATGATGGACACCCAACCCTGGGACTATTGGCGGGCGGACGGACAGACCCCTAAGGGTCACACGGCCCAGATTGTCGCTACACTGGAAAAGGTGTTGCAGGTTTCGCCTGATCATCCAGGGGCGCTGCATCTCTACATTCACGCCGTGGAGGCCTCTACGACGCCTGAGCGCGCCGAGGCCGTTGCCGACCGGCTGCTGAAGGCGATGCCCAACGCCGGGCACGTGGTTCATATGCCCAGCCACATCTACTATCGCGTTGGTCGCTATGCGGATGCCGCCGCTGCCAATGAGCTCGCGGCAACTGTCGACGAAGACTACATCGCCACGTGCAAGGCGCAGGGTTTCTATCCGGCCGGTTACTATGGCCACAACATCCACTTCCTGTGGACCTCTGCCGAAATGGAGGGCCGCTATCAGGTGGCGCTGGATTCCGCGCGACGGCTCGTCAAGGCGGTGGATGCGCCAAAGCTGGCCACGCAGATCCCCTTGGCTGAACTCTACAATTTCACACCGACCATGACCCTTCTGCGATTTGGCAAGTACGCGGAGGTTCTGGCGGAACCTGCGCCGGACAAGGCGTTGACCCTGGATCGGGCGATGATGTTCTACGCGCGCAGCATGGCCCACGCCAATTCCGGCGATCTCCGCAGCGCCAGGGCGGCCCGAAAATCGCTGGCAAAACTTCAGAAGGCCAATCTCGCGCGATACGAGGCCGCAGGATTGCCGGTGGGCCAGATGCTTCAGGTTGCGCTGCTGTCAGTGGATGGCGAGATCGCTCGCAAGTCCGGCGACCTGCCGGGCGCCATCCAGGCATTTCGCAAGGCCATGATGCTGGAGCGGGCGCTGCCCTATACCGAGCCCGCCTATTGGCATCGTCCAGTGTCACATTTGCTGGGTGCGGTGCTGCTTGAGGCCGGCAACCCGGTCGAAGCCGAGACGGTCTATCGTGAAAGTCTCACCCACTACCGCCGCGACGGCTGGGCCCTGAAAGGACTGGCCGTGGCGCTCAAGGCTCAGGGAAAGATCGAGGAGGGGGCGTCGGTTGGTGCGGCATTCCAGGACGCCTGGCGGCGCGCGGACACGGTGATCGAGGGTTCGCGACTCTAGAACCAGCCCGCCGCCTTCAGCTCGCGGGCCTGGCCACGGCTGATCGGGACCACCAGACCGCATTTCAAGCGGGCCTCGCCACGCCCGCGCAGCCAGCGCACCGAGTCGATCGCACCCGCAGCCACCCACCAGGATCGATGGGTCTGGAATCCTTTGACCCCGGAAAGCTCCTTGAGCGCATCGCTGAAACGGGCTGTGATCAGTTCATCACCGACATCTGTGTGGACCCGCAGGTAGTGATCCTCGGCTTCGACCGCGATCAGTTCAGCGTCGCGCCGCTTGGCTGAAAGTCGAAGGCGGAAGGTCGCGCCCGGATCCTCGTCCAAAGCCGCCGGCGTGACCGTGATGCGGGCCCAGATCAGTTGGCGCACCAGCAAGGCGGCAAAGCAGACGATGAACACCTCGAACCACGGCGAGATCAGGTTGGTCCAGGTCAACTTTGTGCCAGCCAGTCCGTGGTTCATGAACCAGACCAGCACAATAACGGGTGGCGTCATCAAGACGCTGACGACACTGAGGCGTAGCCAGAAATGCTGGGTAAGCCGGCGGATAGCTTCGTCGATCCCGATGCCGATGAAGCCGCCGCCCACCATGCACCCCAACCAGTAGACGCTGCGTTCGAACGGCGTCCTCTCGGATGATCCAAAAGGACCCAGAACCGCCATCACCAGGCCGATGGCGATCCATAGCCCCAGGTCGGCGACGGCACGACGAAACCAGGGTGGTAGGCTCAACAGCGGCATCCGGAATCTTTAGCTGAGTCGTTCGCGCAATCCCGCCACGACCTGCGGGCCGTGTGTAGCCGTTCACGAAGAAACGGCGCCATTAACGTCTTGTCACTGGAACACCGTCCCGACCAACATCTACCAAACGGCCATCCGACGAGGAGCCGGTTCCCGATGAATAGTCGTCTTTCCATGAGCCTTTGGGGCCTGACCGCGTTCCTGAGTATCGGCGTGGGGGTCTATGCCTACGTCGCTGTGC
>JANORH010000089.1:0-4008 GCA_031415215.1 Alphaproteobacteria bacterium
GTAGCGGAGAAGCCGCAGCGGGGCTGTTCCGGTTCGCCCTTCATGAACAGGATGACCGGGTTTTCAGCCACGGATTTGGCGATCCAGCTGTGGACGGGGTTGGTGGTCGTGGTCTCGCTCATAGGTCGATCTTTCGGCAGAATTGTCAGTGCAAGAGCTAGGGACGCAGGACCCCCGGGTCAAGCATGTCAGGCCGGTGTGGCGGTTTCCAGCGCCAGCGCGTGCAGTTCGCCGCCCATCTTGCCCTTCAGCGCCGCATAGACCAGCTGATGCTGTCGCACGCGGGGCAGGCCCTTGAACGCCGTCGAGACGATGCGGGCGCGATAGTGATCGCCGTCGCCGGCCAGATCCTGGATCTGGATATCGGCGTCGGGGAACCCTTCCTTGAGGGCGGCTTCTAGGGCGTCCTGGGTCATCGGCATGGGGGTTCTCTAACACTCCTCTCCCCCGCGAAGCGAGAGGGAGAGGTCGGGAGAGGGCTGGCGCGTGAAATGGCGATCCGCCGGCGGGATGGTGAGGATGCATGGCGGTGACGACTCAGGGACCTCGACGTCACATCAGAGTCGCCCAGCCGGCCCACTCCTCAATCCTCCCCCTCTCGCTTCGCGGGGGCGAGGAGGTTGAGCGTCACCCTCAATCAATGATCGACGCGTAGACCAGGCTCTTCAGCTGGCCGCGGAAGTTGAAGGTGCCCGACGGCATCAGCTGGGTCATGAACACCATCGTCAGGTCTTCCTTGGGGTCGACCCAGAAGATGGTCGAGGCGGCACCGCCCCAGTAGTAGTCGCCGGTGCCGAGGCCGCCAGTGGCGACCTGGTCCATGGTGGACGCAAAGCCCAGGCCGAAGCCCACGCCCTCGTTGGCGGTTTCCGAGAAGCCGCCGATGGCCACCTGGGTCAGGTCCTTGCCGCCCGGCAAGTGGTTCATGTGCATGATTTCCAGCGTACGGGGACCCAGGATCCTGTGGCCGTCGAGCTCGCCGCCGCGGCGCAGCATCTCGCAGAAGCGCATGTAGTCGCCGGTGGTGCCGGTAAGGCCGCCGCCGCCGGACTTGAAGACCTGTTCCTTGCTGAAGGCGCTGGTGGCCGGGTCGTCCAGCAGTTTGAGTTTCTTGTCGGGGCCGCGCTCGTAGTTGGCGGCGAAGCGGTCGTGCTTTTCGGGTGCCACATGGAAGGCCGTATCGACCATGCCGAGGGGGCCAAAGATCACGTCCTGCAGATATTGCGCGAAGGGCTTGCCCGAGATGATCTCGACCAGGGCGCCGCAGACATCGGTGGCCAACGAATACATCCAGGCCTGGCCCGGCTGATAGCGCAGCGGCACCTGAGCCAGCTTGTCCATGAACTCCATCATGGTGTCGCTGGTGCCCGCCGAGCGAATCTTCAAACCCCGGTAAAGATTGTCGATCGGGTGCTGGACGCCGACGCCCGGCAGGCCGCCGCCGTAGGTCAGGCCGGCCATATGCGACAGCACATCGCGGAAGGTGATGGGACGACCGGTCGCCTCGGTGACCATGTCGGCACCTTCGCCCGAAACCCAGACGCGGTGGTTTTTCCACGACGGCACATAGCGGCTGACCGGATCGTTGAGCTGGAAATAGCCCTGCTCGTACAGGGTCATCAGCGCCACCGAGGTGATCGGCTTGGTCATGGAATAGATGCGATAGATGGTGTCGTCGCGGGTGGGGCGATTGCGCTCGATATCCATCATGCCGAAGGTCTTGTTGTAGGCGATATGGCCATGCCGGGCGACGGCGATCTGGCAACCGGCAATCTTCTTCGGGCCGATGTAGTTGCGCTGCATATGGTCGGTGATGCGTTCCAGACGGTCGGCATCCAGGCCGGTCCATTGCGAATGCGCGTCCATCGTCTCTCTCCCGGGTATGGTTTTTGGTCGTTAGGCGGCATCATGGGGTGCAAACGGCGGGATCGCCAAGAGGGAAGCGCAAAGATGAAAGACCTGGAAGCTCTGGCCGCCGAGATCGGCGCCATGCTGAAAGCCCGAGGCGAGAAGATCGCGATTGCCGAAAGCTCGTCCGGCGGGTTGATCTCGGCGGCGTTGCTGAGTGTGCCGGGGGCCAGTGCGTACTACCTGGGTGGGGCGGTGGTTTACACACCCAAGGCCCGGGTGCTGCTCACCGATATCCCGCGTGAGGCGCTGGAGGGGATGCGCTCGGCCAGCGAGCCCTATGCCCTGTTGCTGGCCCGCAACCAGGTGGAACGTTACGGCGCGACCTGGGGGTTGTCGGAGACCGGGGCGGCGGGGCCCACGGGCAACGGTTATGGCGATGCGGCCGGTCACACCTGCGTGGCCGTGGCCGGACCGGTCGAGGTCGTGCTGACCATCGAGACCGGCGAAAGCGACCGCGGCGCAAACATGCGCGCGTTTGCGGCGGGGGCGATGGAGTTGCTGCGGCGGGCGCTGGTGTCGGCGGGGTAGGGGCCCGCGCCACGGCTAGCTATTGCGGCGGGCGCGAATACGGACAGAGAGTCTGGACCGGTTTCAGGTATTTGTACCCGCCGGTGAAGTGGCTGAATTCATTTGGCAAAGTGTGTTTTTTGTTCTATATATGTTCTGTAACATGACAAAAGTCAGCGGCCAAGTTTTTCCACGGACACCAATGCCGCGACCTCACCGATGGGGGTCAGCCCATGTCGTTGCTTCCTCTAACCGGCGATCTGCCTTGCCCAGACTTCCTGCTCTTCGTGAAAGCGGATTTCCTCCGTCGTCGGAAGCTCAAGGCGGATCGCAACATTTTTGTGGTGCGGCGTCCGCGCGATCGGATCGCAGTCTTCCGTCATCGTGATCATGTTGAGACGCGGACCGATCGTCACCTTGCCTTGCGGCGTGTCGTAGACCTGCCCATAGCCGTGTGGCAGCGAGGCCTGACCGATACGCAGGCGGGGGTCGGCCTCGACCCGGACCACAAGCCGACCGGCGCGCGTGACAACGGCCATCCATCCGTCTTCCACGCCACCTGCGTCCGCAAGATCACCTGGATGCAAGTGCAGCGCGCCTGCGGGATCCGTCTTGCGCCAGCGCGGGTCGCGGATGGCCTGATTGGCGTTATAATGTCGCCGCTGCCCGCCAATGAGCATGATCGGATAGTCGGGGTCTGGCTCGGCATCGGCACCATCAAGGCGCGCCATCCATGCGAACATTTCCGGGATGGCCAGGTGCACTTTGCCGTCTTCGGTCTTGATCAGCCGCCACAATTCCTCGTGGCTCTCATGGGTGAAGACAACGCCGGATGGGCTGTTGACCATCGCTTCGAACAGGGCCTCGCCCAGAGCAGGCCCTTCGCCTGCAAACCCCGCGCCGATCACGGCATCGCGGCTGATCGATGCGCAGTGATGTGCGGCGGGCCACCAGACGGCGGTGGCGGCGGACCCTTTCGCCAAGGTCTTGCCGAGCGTTTCATAAAGGACGGCAGGCGCCAAAACGCGGTTGTTGCGATCCTCCTTCTGCCAATCGGCAAAGGCCGTGGCGAAGGCCGTGCGGTCAGCGGCGGCCAGATCGCGCAGGGCATCGAGCCGGTCCTGGGGCGGCATCACTCCCATAGCCCGCAGAATGCGCACATAGATTTCCGGCTCAGGCAGCGTTCCCGGCAGCGGATCGAACAGCGGTGCCCGCAATTGGAAGACATTGTGCGGGATTTCAAACGTGAAAAGAGTATTTTCCCACCTCTCGAACTGGTTGCAGGCCGGAAGCACATAGTCGGCCAACCGCGCCGTCTCGGTCATCGCCACCTCGATCACGACGAGCAGCTCAAGACTCGACAGCGCTTTTTCGACGGCCTTGGTATCCGTCACCGTGTTCGCGGGATTGCCCGAGTCCACGAACATGGCGCGGACACGTTCGGGGTGATCGGTCAGGATCGCCCTGGGAATGTCATTGGGCGGCGAGAGGCCTGCAATCCGCTCCTGGCCGGATGCCAGATCGACGGCGCCCGCCTTCGAATGTCCCCACATCGGCGCGAGCCATGTGTGCACCCCGTTGCAACCGGGG
>JANORH010000090.1:0-3373 GCA_031415215.1 Alphaproteobacteria bacterium
ATGGGGATCGCCAGCCACCAGGCCAGCGGGGCCATGATCACGACGTAGCTCAGCAGGTGTGTATAGCTGGGCACCCACACATCACCGCTCGCCCTCAGTGACTGCGCCACCACCACCTGGATCGCGTCAGGTAGAAAGAACAGGCAGCACAGGATCAACGCCGGCATCGCCATGGCAATAGTGGCCGCGTCCTGGGTGTAGGCTTCCGCGATGATCGTCGCGGTGGGCCAGATGATCAGCGACACCAGCAGACCAAAGGCAGCCGCCACGCCGACCGACACCATCACGGCCCGGTTGACCGCCGCCAGATCCCGCGCGCCATAGGCCTTCCCCACCAGCACCGCGGCCCCTGTCGCAAGTCCCAGAGGCACCATGAAGATGATCGATGCGACGTTCAGGGTGATCGCGAACGCGGCCACGGCCAGTCCACCGATCCATCCCGCCACGATGTTCATCCCGGCGAATGAGGCCACCTCGAAGAAGTTGGAGGCTCCAGCCCCGTAACCGATATGGCGCTGCTCGATCTCGGCCGGGCGGTCGCGTTCTGGCTTGCGGAACACGCCAAGCGCTCGGGCCTCCGGCATCCGGGCAATGAAAGCCAGCATGGCGATGACCAGAAACGCCCGCGCGCCGGTGGTCGCCCAGGCCCCACCCACGGCTCCCAGCGCCGGCAAACCGAACGACCCAGGCACCAACAGCAGCAGCAGCCCGAGGTTCACCACATTGGCCGCCCACATCGCCCAGGCACCCGGACCGGGGCGGGATTGTCCCTCCAGCCACATACTGGCGGTCACCGCCAGACCGTAAAACGGCAGCGAAAGCGCAAAGATCGTCAGCACCTCCGACGCACCGTCGGCAAGATTCTGCTCAAGCCCGACGGCGTGCATGAAGGCAGGTCCGCCGACAATCAGCACGATCATCGACACGAGCCCGATCCAGAAGCTGTAAACCAGCCCACGCCGCAGTACCGCCCCGGTCAGGTCCCGGCGACCCTCGCCAATTCGCCGCGCGGTCATGACATTCACGCCGGTCAGCAGGCCGATGGCAAAGGTCAGCACCACACTGGTCGGCGCCCAGGCCAGCGCGTGATACCCCAGCTCCTGCGCCGAATAACGACCGACAACCACGGTGTCGCACAGCCCCATGGCCATGATGCCCAGGCGCGAAACGATCACCGGCCCCGACAGGCCCAGCAGTGTGGTCAGATCATTGCGAACGAGCGCAGGAGCCGCAGTGCGGTCCATGGCGGGAATCCTGAGGTTTCAAAGAGGCGCGGACACTGGCGCAGGCGTCAAATCAGGGCAAGAGTGTCATGACCCCGGAGGCAACAATCGTGTCAGGCATCGCCTGCCGCGCGCGGTTGCGGGAACCCTGGGTCCGCGAGGACTGTAGAATCTGGGTTTGCCCACCGCACTATTTGCGCACGGCCAACCTTTCGAAGGGGGTCGGGAGCCGTCTTGAGAACGACCTCCAAATCCGGACATTTTGACGAAAACACGACAGCCCCCCGCCGGATTTCCACAGCCTCGGTAGAAAGTGGACATCACCATCTGCCGCACTCGCGGTCACGTCTTGCCCGCGTTTACTGGTCAAGGCGAGGGAACGTTCGGGCAATCCAGTCTGCCGCCATCTCGTGCCGCACAGTCGGGCCAACTTCGCCCAGCCCGTGCCCTGCATTGAGTATGCTGGCTTCGAGTCGGGGATGTTGAGCCGTGCGCAGAGTCCGATACATCGGGAAAAAGTGATTTTCGGGCCAGCACACGTCGTCATCCCGGCCGACAAGCAACAGCAGCGCCTTGTTTCGCAAGCCCACTGCATGTTCGGGCAGTCGATAAGCTTGCTGGTTCGCGACAAGGTCATCGACAAATGCCGCCCGGCCCCCGGGAATAGGTCCCGACGGGCCGAAAAGATCCTCAAGCATTTCGTCCAGGAAGTCCCTGTTTTTTGATTGCGGGTTTGCAATCTCCCCTCCGAAAACGCCGTGATCGCACGGTGCATAGGCGACCACACCTGCGATGCGATCATCGTCTGCGCCCTCGAGCAAAGCGATTGAGGAGCCGAAGCTGTACCCGATCAAAACGATTGGCGCATCGCCCAAGCGAAAGCGCGCCTTGGTGGCCGGGTTTCTGAGGTAATCGATCGCTGCCCGCAGATCACTGCGGCTGCTGGCCAATGAAAAGGCGCCGCCATTTCCCCACAAACCCCGGTAATTGAACCAGAAAGTGTCGATACCTTTGGCGGCGAGGATGTTTGCCAATGGTGATGTCGCCGCGATCCTCCCACCGGGATTGCCGTGCAGGTAGACGACCAGCGCCCGCGGCTCCGCGTCCGTCGTCTTCTGCAGGAAGGCTGGGATTTCGATGCCACTGCTCTGAAACGTAACTGAATGAGGCTGAGCCGCCGCGGGCACCGTGAAGCTCAGAAATATCAGGGCGATCAACCATCGTGTCGCGGACATCATTCCCCCTTCCCCCCGAGGCGCAAGCAATCGACCAGCCTGGTGAGGGTGGCCGGGATTACAACAGATGGCACCGGTCCCTGAAGGTGTCGACCGGCCTCGGTCGATAGCGGTCCTGAGCCCAGAGCCAAAAAGCGGACCTTTGCCAAGCCGTCCACGCTGAACTCCGATATCAGGTTCCAGCCCCTAAACCCCCGCCACCGCCCGTTGCGCCACGACCCCGGCGTCGTCCTTCAGCTTCTCGGCCACCAGGAACGCCAGTTCCAGCGCCTGCTCCCCGTTCAGGCGCGGGTCGCAGTGGGTGTGATAGCGGTCGGCCAGGTCGCCCTCGCCTACCGCCCGCGCGCCGCCCAGGCACTCGGTGACGTTCTGGCCGGTCATCTCCAGATGTACGCCGCCGGGGTGGACGCCCTCGGCCTTGCAGATCTCGATGAAGCTTTTGACCTCGGACAGGATGCGGTCGAACGGCCGGGTCTTGTAGCCGTTGTTGGCCGTCAGGGTGTTGCCGTGCATCGGGTCGATCGCCCAGACCACATTGCGGCCGGACGCCTTGGTGGCGTTCAGCAGGTCGGGCAACCGCGCGGCAATCTTGTCCGACCCGAACCGGCCATACAGCGTGATCCGCCCGGCCTCGTCCGTCGGATTCAACACATCCATCAGACGCAGGATGTCATCACCCTCCATCGTCGGGCCGCATTTGATGCCGATGGGATTGCGGATGCCGCGGAAGTATTCCACATGCGCCCCGTCCAGTTGGCGGGTGCGCTCGCCGATCCACAGCAGGTGCGCCGAGGTGTCGTACCACTCGCCCGAGGTGCTATCGACCCGGGTCATGGCCTCCTCGTAGCCCAGCAGCAGGCCCTCATGGCTGGTGAAGAACTCCACCTGGCGCAGGGTCGGCTGGCTCTCCGGCGT
>JANORH010000091.1:0-2538 GCA_031415215.1 Alphaproteobacteria bacterium
CCGGCGAGGATCTGGCCCCAGCCAACAAGCCCGCCTGATCGCCGTTGTTTTCGCCAGGGCTGCGGGAGAGCTGATTGACCAAAACCTCAAGTTCATCGTTGTCACTGGGACTGGCGCTGACGTTTGCCGCCACCAGCCTGCCGCTCAGCGCGCTGGGGATCGCGGTGTCGGTACATTTGCCCGCCTATTTTGCCGCCACCATCGGGGTCGAGCTGACCGTGGTTGCGGCCGCCTTTGCCATCGTCCGCTTCATTGACGTTCCGATCGAGCCCGCGCTCGGCATTCTGATGGACCGCACGCGCTCATCCTTTGGTCGCTACCGGCTCTGGACGCTGGCCGGCGCGCCATTGCTGATGCTCGGCCTCTACATGCTGATGACCGCAGGCTCGAATGTGGGCCAGGGTTACCTGATCGCCTGGTTGCTGGTGATGTACCTGGGTGTATCCATCCTTCTGCTGGCGCATCAGGCGTGGGCGGCGTCGCTGGCCAGGAGCTATGATGATCGGGCGCGTCTGTTCGGGGTGATGGCCGCAGTGGGGGTCATGGGTGCCGTCAGCGTCCTGATGATCCCCATCGTGATGGAACGGATGGGCTATTCCGAACCCGAAGGTGTCCGGTCGATGATCTGGTACATCATCATCCTTGCACCCATCGCGGTCGGACTGGTTGTCTGGCGGACGCCGGAGACGCTGGCGGCTGAACATACCGGCCGCCGGTTCCAGCTGAAAGACTACTGGGAGTTGGTCACCGACCACAGCATGAGCCGCATCCTGCTGGCGGACCTTGCCCTCTCGCTCGGCCCCGGCTGGATGGCGGCGCTCTACATCTTCTACAGCCGCGACAGCCTGCAATTGACCGGAGGGGCCTCGAACATCCTGCTGGCGATCTACATTGTGGCGGGCGTGGTCGGCGCACCTGTGCTGGCCTGGGTCGCCACCCGGATCAGCAAGCACAGGACGGTCATGCTCTGCTGCGTGGGCTATTCGCTGCTGCTGCTGACCCTGCCGTTCCTGCCCACCGGCAGCTTGCTGGCCGTGGCACCAACGCTGTTCTTCACCGGGTTTCTGGCCGCCGGGTTCAACGTTCTGACCCGTGCCATGACCGCCGATGTGGCAGATGAGGTGCTGCTGAGGCAGGGCAAGGAGCGCAGCGGCCTGCTCTATGCCCTGACCACCCTGACGACGAAGATCGCAGCCGGGGGTTCGATATTCCTGACCTTCAATATCCTCAGCCGGGTCGGCTACGATCCCAAGCTGGGTCAGGCAAACAGCCCCGAGGCCATCCAGGCCTTGATGCTCTGCTTTCTGGCCGGACCGATCGTGTTCGTGATGCTGGGGGCCCTGACGATGATCGGCTATCGTCTGGACGCCACCCGGGCCGCCGATGTGCGCCGGGAACTTGAGGCCCGCGAGTCGGCGTCAGGCCACTAGCCGTCGCGCCAGTTCCAGAAATGCCTGGGCTGCGGGGCTGTCGGGGTTGGTCGCCACCAACGGCCGACCGGCGTCACAGGCCTCACGCAGCGCCACTTCGATGGGGATTTCGGCGAGCAGGGGCACCCCCAGCTTTTCGGCCTCGGCGCGGGCACCGCCGGTTCCGAAGATCGGGATGCGCGCGCCGGAGCTGTCGGCGAACCAGGCCATGTTCTCGACCACGCCCAGGATCGGCGCACCGGTCTTTTCGAACATCTGGGCGGCGCGGCGGGCGTCGATCAGGGCGATCTCTTGCGGGGTGGAGACGATGACGACACCGTCCATCTTCAGCTTCTGGACCAGGGTCAGCTGAATGTCGCCGGTGCCCGGCGGCAGGTCGATGACCAGGACGTCGAGCGGTTCAGCCTCAGACCCCCAGTTCGAGTTCATCAGGCTGCGCAGCGCCGAAGACGCCATTGGCCCGCGCCAGATATTGGCGGTGCCGGGCTCGACGATGAAGCCGATGGACATCACCTTGACGCCCCAGGCCTCCATCGGGTTGAGGCGCTTTTCCGTGTCGAAGGTGGGGTCCCCGTCCACGCCCAGCATGGTGGGCGCAGAGGGGCCATAGATGTCGGCGTCCAGCAGGCCGACGCGATAGCCCAGCACCGCAAGCGCTGCAGCCAGGTTCACCGACACGGTGGATTTGCCCACCCCGCCCTTGCCGCTGGCGATGGCGATGACTTTTTTCACATGGGCCGGGTGTTCGGCGCTGACCATGGGATGCAGCGCCGCGCCGGGGTCTTCGGCGATGCGCGCGCGGCGGGCTGGCGGGGCTTCGCCGGGCAGCGGCCGACGCGGACTGACCTTGAAGCCCGGGCCGGCGGGCGGCGGGGCCGCGCTGGGAGCCTGAACCTCGGTGGTGAGCACTACCTGGGCTGACTCCACGCCGTCCAGATCGGCGAGGACCGCCTCGGCGCGGTCGCGAACCTGCCGATAGATGTCGATATCGTCGGGTGCCACCTCCAGCATGAAGGCCACGCGGCCACCGCGCAGCACCAGTCCACGAACCAGGCCGGCGCTCGTTAAACCCGTCCCGGACTTGGGGTCGATGACCTGATCCAGCGCC
>JANORH010000092.1:0-1964 GCA_031415215.1 Alphaproteobacteria bacterium
TCGATTTCGCCAAACTGGCCGCGGGGCAAATGCCCGCTGGTCTGGCCGCCCTCAACGGCGCGAGCTTCCGGCCCAAGACGCCCCCCTCGGTCTCGCGCCACAAGACCTACGGCGAGTGGCCCAACGAAAAGACCCGCACCGCGGTGCCGTCTCAGGGGTCGCTGGTCGGCGAGCACACCGTTCGCGGCAACTACAGCCCCCAGATCGATTTTGCGCTTGAGGAAGATCAGGATTTCCTGGGACCGCTCAACCTGACCACCAATGCCAAGGCCCCCGGCGGTTGGGCCAATCTGGGCTGGAACCTGGTCGGCAACGCCCAGGCCTATTTCGCCACCGCCATCGGCGGTGGTGGTGGTGGTGGTGGCGACGGCGCGACCATGGTGCTCTGGAGTTCCTCCGAGACCCAGACCGCCGCCTTCGTCATGCCGGACTATCTGTCAGGCGGTGAAATCAGCCGACTGGTCGCCGCAAAGGCGCTGATGGGCCCCGCCACGCGCAGCTGCATCGTGCCCAAGGAAGTGATCGACGCCGCGCCCCAGGCGATGCTGCAACTGGCGGCCTTCGGCGGCGAGGCCAACTTCGTCTATCCCCCGCGCCCGGCCAATCCCAGGGTGGCCTGGAATCAGGAATGGGCCGTCAAGGTACGCTATCGCTCCGCCACCGGCGGCCTGCTGGGCATGAACATGGCCGAGATGATGGGCGGCGGCGGTCGTTCCTCACGCAGCAACCCGGCCCAGCCCGCCCAACCCCGGACACCGGCTAAACCCCCCAGCGCCGCCGACATCCTGCGTAAGGGTATCCTGGGCGGTGGCCTGCCGTTCCCGCGCTAGCTTTGAAATTTCCAGCGGACGGGGCCTTGCGCTCCGTCCCGCCCGCGACTAGGTTCCGCGCCCTTGCCGTAAGGCTCTGCGCGCCCGTAGCTCAGCTGGATAGAGCATCAGACTACGAATCTGAGGGTCGGACGTTCGAATCGTTCCGGGCGCGCCAATTTCTTAAAATAAATCAATAATTTGTAGAACTTCGGGGAGTGCCCCGGTCCCTGCTGAAAGCTGCCACATTCCGGGCTGGCTTGTCAGTCATGTGTCATCGCGTTATCTATTGTTTCTATAGGAACTGGAGATTGTCCATGGCAACGCTGTCTGCGCACACTGATGAGGCCACGGCGGCGCGCGTCAGTGACATGGCCAGGCTCGAAGACCGCACGACCTCACAGATCACCGCTGCGGCTGTGCGTTGGTACGTGCGCCTTCCCGCGTCGGCGCGCGACGCCCTGCGCCGGATCGAAACGCAGGGCGATCAGGCGATTGACGAAGCCGCGTGGGCTGCTGGCCGGGCGCTGCTTGATCGCCAGTACGACGACGCCCTCAGGGTCGGTCTTGGCCGCGTGCCGTCAACCTTGTCGGCGAACGCGTCCGAAGCGGATTTCCTGTCTGAGGCTGTGCGGATTACGCGCCAAGGTTGACGGACCGTTCCGTGATCAGAATTTGCCTTGATCTGAACGTCTGGTGCGCCGCCTGGCTTGCAGATCGCGCAGGCCGGCAAGAGACCGCGTCGCAGATGCTGGTGGAGGCGATGCGGTCGGGCCAGTCCGGCCAGGAGCTACTGCAACTTGTCGTCTCCTGGGGCATGTTGGAGCGCCTCAGGCACGTTCTTGTGGATCAGCTGCTGTTCGAACGCCGGGATGCGGGTGCGTTGACTGACGCCATCGCGGGCTATGCCCATATCGGCCCCTCTCTCACGCTGGGCGGGGTCGGCGTCATCCCGATCCATGACCTGGAGGACCGGCACGTGCTGGAAACGGCCTGGGCCGGCAGGTCTGACGTCCTGATCACCGCAAACCTGCGGGATTTTGTTCAGGACGAGGATAAGGTTGTGCTGGAGGACCGCATCTGGCGACTGACCCGTGGCGATGCAGATCTGATCGTGATGCATCCGTTCGAGGCCGCTCGCAGCCTCCGCGACGG
>JANORH010000093.1:0-2314 GCA_031415215.1 Alphaproteobacteria bacterium
CGTAGTTCCACAAAGGCATTATGGGGTAGCCAGAGCTCGCAACGCTTCAGCCCCGGTTCCAGATCGCCGAACACGACCTTATAAGCATCTCCACGCTCCAACCGGAACTGGCCAGGATCCTTCCGATCCAGAAACATGGCGTTGCCGCGGTCCGAGGCGCTGGAGTGGGTGTTGCCGCCCTTGACCACCAGATCAAAGGCCACCGGCCTGGGCGTCTGGGGCGAGGTCGTCAGCGACGTGGTCTGTACCAACAGTCGGATGCTTCGGGCGTCGGTTTCGAAGGCCAGCCGTACCCCGGACGGAATACGCACCATCGCATCCATGGTCCCCGGCAGCTGCGGCCGGGTCCAGGCGGGAAGCCGCCGGGGGCTGATCCCTTGCGGGCGTGTGTCGTAGTCCAGCGCACCGAAGATACTCACCACGCCATCGCGGAGTTGCTCAGCGGAATATCTGGTCATCGTCCTGAACCTCTCAGCGGTAGGGCATGCCCTGGACGTCTACGTAGAGCGCGTAGATCGACTGCGACGCCGTGATGAACACCCGATTGCGCTTCACGCCGCCGAAACAGAGATTGGCCGCCCCCTCGGGCAAGTGGATCGCGGCAATCCTGGTCCCGTCCGGTGCGAAGACATGCACCCCGTCGTCGTCAGGATCGCCCCAACCGACGGCGGCCCACAGGTTGCCGTCCATATCGACGCGAAAGCCGTCGGGTGAGGCCTTGCCAAAGTCGCAAAACACCCGGCCGTTACTCAGTCGCACGCCATCGATGACGTCATAGACGTGGATCTGGCGCGGGTGCCCGCGTTTGTGCGAGGCACCGGTGTCAGCGATATAGAGGCGACTGTAGTCGGGCGAGAACGCCAGGCCGTTGGGCCGTTCAAGAGCCGCATCGACGACGCTGGCCTGACCGGTCCCGGGGTCCAGGCGGTAGGTGCGGGTGGGTAACTCCAGCTCACCCTTGTCGCCTTCATAGTGGCCGTGGCTGCCGTAGCCAGGGTCGGTGAACCAGATGGCACCGTCCGGGTGAGTGACGATATCATTTGGGCCGTTCAGCCGGTGGCCCTCGAAACGGTCCAGCAGCACGCTCAGGGTCCCATCGATCTCGGTGCGCGTTACCCGACGCGACCGGTGTTCGCAGGTCAGCAGTCGACCCTGGCGGTCGCGTGAATTGCCATTGGCGTTGTTGGCGGGCTGGCGAAACACAGTGACGACGCCGGTCGTCTCGCACCAGCGCAGCATGCGGTCGTTCGGGATATCGCTCCAGATCAGCGCGTGCTGATCGCCGAACCACACCGGCCCCTCGTTCCAGCGCCCCCCGGTCCACAGCCGTTCCAAAGCGGCGCTACCCAGTCGATAGCGGTGGAAGCGCTTGTCGATCACTTCAACCGCCGGGTCCGGATAACGCACCGGCTGGGTCCAGTCCCGATCAAGACGACGATCCATTGGTGGTCTCCACGCGTTTCATTACCACCACCACGGTCTTTGATTGATCGCCGGACAGGGGTGGCTGTCATCGCAGCTTGGTTTGGATTCAACCACAGAAAACGCAGAAATCACCACGCGCCGTCATGCAGGTTTGGGCGCCAGCCCATGACCGGGCCCCACGACCGGGGGCGGGGTCATGGCTTGGCGGAAGGGGTGGGATTCGAACCCACGGTGGGCTTTCACCCACGGCGGTTTTCAAGACCGCTGCCTTAAACCACTCGGCCACCCTTCCAGCGCGCGCCCTATAGCAGGGAAGGGCGGGGCGTCTCCAGAGCAAGAAACGATTAACCTCGTTTCAAGCTTCCCGACCCACTTTGTCTTTGGATGAGTCGGAGGCAGACACCGTGGATGACCTGGGTTTAAGGCGCAATCTGCGTTTGGCGACCGTGTTTCTGGTCGGCGTTTCGATGTCGGCGTGTGTCAACATGTCGCCCCGTTATCCCAGTCATGCATCCGGGCCGCAAAGCGCGCCGCCGGCTCAAGGCGAGTACAAGGTCGGCAAGCCCTATCAGGTCGGCGGAATCTGGTACGTGCCGCGCGAGCAGCCGAACTATGACCAGACCGGCATAGCGTCCTGGTACGGCGAACAGTTCCACATGAAAGCCACGGCCAACGGCGAACGATTTGACATGGCCACCGTGTCTGCGGCTCACACCACATTGCCATTGCCCTCGATGGTGGAAGTGACCAACCTGGAAAATGACCGCAAGCTGGTGGTGCGGGTTAATGATCGGGGGCCGTTTGTCGGTGATCGGATCATCGATTTGAGCCGAGAGGCCGCCCGACAGCTGGGGTTTGATCGTCAGGGGCTGGCCAAGGTGCGCGTGCG
>JANORH010000094.1:0-4037 GCA_031415215.1 Alphaproteobacteria bacterium
GCCCACCGTCACATGCTCCCAGCGAAAGCCCGGCAGCCGGAAGGTGATCTCCGTCAGTGGCTGGCCCCCCAGCACGGCATAGGCGCGGCTGTTCTTCGACGGCTCATGGCGCACCATCGCAAACCCCTGTTCACGGGGCTCAAACAGCTTCTGCTTGTCATGTTCACTGCCCGACGTGCGCCACCACCACTGGCGATGCACAAAAGGTCCGTGGGCCGGATCCATAAGGCCCACCACCGCCTGGTCAATGTGGGCGTCGAACACCACCTCATCGACCAGCTTCGGCTGGCCACCCACCACACCCGGAAACTGCGGTGGCGGCGCATCCGGCTCGCTGAACGGGGTCGCGCCAATCCAGACAAACACCATGCCCTGGCTCTCGGCGACCGGGTACCGCCGCACCCGGATCTTCGAGATGTCCATCGACTGGTCGGCGGTCAGTGACGGGATCGCGGTACAGGCGCCATCCGCCCCGAACCGCCAGCCGTGAAAGGGGCACTGAACGGTCTCGAGGCCGGCGGCATCACGATGAAACCTGCCCGCCGACAACGGTGCCGCCCGGTGCGGGCAAATGTCGCGCAGTGCGAAGATCTCGCCAGCGCGCGAGCGGCCCAGCATGACCGGCTCGCCCAGCAGCTCCACCCGCTTGAGCCGGCCAGGTTTCAGGTCTCGCGACAGCGCGCCGAGGTACCATGTGTCAGTCAGGAAGCCCTGGCTGAACCGGGCGGCGACATCACGGGTTCGGGGCGCACCATCGGCCATCGAGGAACTGTAGCGATCTAGGGGAGTCGCAGGAAGGCTGCCGCATAAGGCCCCAGGCCGATCGAGGCCCCGCGCAGGTCGGCGTCTCCGGCCCGCAGCGGCAGCAAGTCGGCGGTCTCCAGGATCGGGTGCTCAACGAACCGGGGCTCAGCCGAGAAATTGAACAGGCAGACGATACGCTCGCCCGCATGTTCGCGCGTGAAACCCAGCACCGGCTCGGCCATACCAATGAAATTGATATCGCCCAGCTTCATGGCGTCCGAGCCATTCCGGAAGGCGATCATGGCGCGGGAAAACGCCAGCATGGAGTCTGGATCGGCCTCCTGCGCCTCGACGCTAAGCCCGCGATGTTCACCCGCCAGCGGCAGCCAGGGGGTGCCTGTGGTGAAGCCCATCTGCGGTCCGTCCGACCAGGGCATCGGCGTCCGACACCCGTCACGACCCCCGTCATAGGGCCAGTACAGATCACCCACCGGATCACGCAGCAGGTCACGCGGCAAGGCGGCCTGGGGCAGGCCCAGCTCTTCGCCCTGATAGATCAGGGTCGTGCCCTTCAGGCTGGTCAGCAGGGCAAACAACATCTTCGCCAGGTCCGGCGAAGCGGCCTTGCCACCGAACCGGCTCACCGTGCGCGGCACATCGTGGTTGGAGAAGCTGATCGTCGGCCAATGATCGGGATAGGCGGCCAGAGTCGCATAGTGATCGGTCACAAAACTGGACTGCAGCTTGCGCGCCAGCAGCATCACGAAGGTATAGCCCGAGTGCAGCCCCGTTTCCGGCGGCAGATAGGCGCCGCAGCGTTCCTCTTCCTCCGAAAACTCGCCGAACACGAAGCGGTCGGAAAAGGCGTCCACCCGCCGCCGGATCGCGTCCAGCGTCTCGACGTTTTCCGGCAGGTTGGAATCGTTCAGATGCCGCTGCAGGTTGCCCGCATGCGACCAGTTGTAACCGCGGCGATCATCGACGGGCACCGCCGGATTGGGCGTCAGGTCGGCGTCATGCAGGAAGGTCCCGGCCACATCCAGCCGAAATCCATCGACGCCCTTGTCCAGCCAATAGTCCAGCACCGACAGCGCGGCTTCCCGGGCATCCGGGTCGCGCCAGTTCAGCTTGGGCTGCTGGCGCAGGAACTTGTGGTGATAGTGCTGACGTCTGGTCGGCTGATAGGCCCAGGCCGGGCCACCGAACACCGACAGCCAGTTGTTGGGCGCTGTTCCGTCACCTTGCGGGTCCGCCCACACGTACCAGTTTGCCTTGGGGCCATCCTTGCCGCCGGTCAGGCTTTCCACAAACCACGGATGGACATCCGACGTGTGGCTGATCACCTCGTCCAGCACCACCTTCAGCCCGATGGCATGCGCCGCATCCAGCAGTCGCTGGAAGTCCTCCAGCGTGCCGTAGTCGGCCTGCACGCCGTCGTAGTCGGCGGTGTCATAGCCCCAGTCACGGTTCGGCGACGGGTGAATGGGCGACAGCCAGAGGCCATCGACCCCCAGGCTCTTGATGTAATCCAGCTTGGCCATGACGCCCGGCAGATCGCCGTGGCCGTCGCCGTTGCTATCGAAGAAGCTGCGGACATAGACGTGGTACAGGATGGCACCTTTCCACCAGGGTTCCGTCATCCAGCCCTCCGCGCGTTACCACCCCCACGATGTGGCGGGTGGGGGACCGCCCGCCGACGCCGGCCCTGCGCCGGCGGAAGAGCGGGGGGTGGAGGGGGCAGGCCCGATCCACCGAGTTCAAAACGTCCGCGTCAACCACCGAGCTTGAGGCTTGCCCCCTCCACCACGCCCACTTCGGGGCGCGGTCCCCCTCCCGCCGCTTCGCGGGGGAGGTAAGGGAAACTCAAACCTCGGACGCGTCCGTGATCACCTTCGACACCAGCCCATAGGCCACGGCCTCTTCGGCGCTCATCCAGAAGTTCCGCAGGGTGTCCTTGACCACCTTTTCGTAGGTCTGGCCGGTTTCCCTGGCGATCATGCGGTTGACGCGTTCCTGCATCTTGATGATCTCTTCGGCCTCGATCTGGATATCCGAGGCCTGACCGCGCACGCCGCCGGCGGGCTGGTGCAGCAGGAAGCGGGTATTGGGCAGGCAAAGGCGATTTTCCTTTTTTCCGCCCAGGAAGATGTGCGCGCCGGCCGAGGCCACCCAGCCCGTGCCGATCACCTTCACCGGCGCGCCACAGAAGCGGATCATGTCGTGGATGGTGTCGCCACTCTCCACGTGGCCGCCCGGCGAGTTGATAATCACCCGGATCGGTTTGTCGCTCTCACCGGCAAACGCGGTGATCTGCGCCGTAACGCGCTCGGCCAGGCGCATATTGATCTCACCAAAGATCAGCACGGTGCGCGACTTGAAGAGCGCGTTCTGGACCGGGCCCGTCGTCATGGGCATGTCGGGGGCGCTTTTGTCGTCCTCGTCGCCGTCTTCGTCGTCGAGGTAGCTAGTCCATTTCAGCATTGGGTCGCCCTGATCGTTCGCCGCAGACTCGCTGCGGCCTGAGTTTCGTACCCTTGGAGTTATTGATCCCGACGCCGTCCGGCAAGCGGGCTGCGCAAAAACCATGGCTGCAGGGGTCGAATGTTCACCGATTTAGGCCACCGAGGTTACTTCGGCTTGAATGCCAGCAGCACATTGCCCGGTGCCTGCCCAAACATTCCGTAGCCGGAGCCGGACAACAGCAGCCCGTTCACCGCGACGATGGACGCGCCGTCGATCGATCCTCCCTTCGCCGGAACCCCGTTCAGGGTCTGGAAGTCGCGCAGGCTGTCATATCTCCACAGCTCCTGTCCGGTCCTGGCATCGATCACGAACAGCCGCCCATCCAGGCTGCCCTGCACCAACGCGCCGTCGATCAGGGCCGGCGCACCCGAGAAGCCGAACGTGCGCTCGCAACGCGGCGCCTTCTTGTCGCGACCATTGGCGCAGTCCGGTTTCACGGAATACTGCCACTTGATGGCCCCGGTATTGGCGTCCACGGCGTACATGCCCGGCTGCAACGCGGGATCAATGGGGGCCCCGCCCGGCAGCGGGCGTCCGATCACGGCTATCGGCGCATAGACGGTGTCGTTCTGGAACGCGATGCCCCAGTGGATGCCGCCGTTGGCGGTGCCGGTGCCGATATCGCGCCGCCAGAGCACCTTTCCGGTGTCCGGATCCAGGGCCCAGACCGTGCCGGACTTCTGACCGGCAAACACCACGTCCTTGCCGTTCGACAGACGCCCCAGGATCAGCGACGCGCCGAAGTCGACGTCACGGAACACGGTTTCTGG
>JANORH010000095.1:0-3682 GCA_031415215.1 Alphaproteobacteria bacterium
GACCCGGACCGGTCATGAAGGCCCCGGCGAAAACGTGGGTGCCAAGGTTGCAGCAAATCTGGTTCTGATTGCTGTAGCTGGTCGCCAGCGCCGGACCCGACAGGTTCCGCAGGAACATGGCGCCTACAAAACTCGGGATTATGCCGGGTGAACCATTAGACAGCGCACCGCTGATGCGAAGGACCTGATCAACCTGCAACGTCTGGTTTCCGAGGAAATCAATATCGAGGATAACCGTGTCGCCCGAGCGGAACTGCACGGTTTCGTCAACGCTGCCGTTCAATCCAATCGGAGAGCCGGTTAAATTCCATATGCTGAGATCGATGGTCGTATGCATCGTTACAACGGCTGCGTCGGCGGCGCTTGTCATCAGAGCAAGGGCTGTAGCCGCCGTGGCCAAAAGATACTTCATGGAAATGGTTCCTGAACTGGAGACTAATATATTGAGGCGCACATCTAGCGACTAGAGACGCGTGTGGCCTCCCCCATTTGGGGGCATCGGAGAACGTAGACTTGGGACGCCTCTACTTCCGCGCCTCAGAGTCTGACTCAAAACTCCGTGGCGGGGTTCAAGCCCTGACCAGTCGGCGGGTGAGGCGTCGGATGTGGGCGATGTAGATCCAGGCGACAGCGCTTTCGAGCGTGGCTTCGAAGTCCTTGGCGAGCCTGCGGCAACGGTTGAGCCAAGCGAAGGTGCGCTCGACCACCCAGCGGCGCGGCAGGAGCTCAAAGCCCTTGGCGATGTCGGATCGCCGGATGATTTCGAGGGTCCACGTGCCCAGCGGCGCCATGGCGTCGCGCAGCTTGTCGCCACCGTAGCCGCCATCAGCGAAGACGTGCCGCAGCCACGGGCACAGCGAGCGGATCGAGGCCAGGACATCAACCGCGCCGTCGCGATCCTGGACGTCGGCAGCATGAACCTGCAAGCCGACCAGATTGCCTTCGGTGTCGGTGACGATGTGGCGTTTGCGACCTTTGATCTTCTTGCCCGCGTCAAAGCCTCTGGGTCCGCCGGCCTCGGTGGTCTTCACCGACTGGCTGTCGATGACGCCGGCCGACGGGCTGGCCTGCCGCCCCACCTTCTCGCGCAGGGACATGACCAGCATGTAGTTGATCTGCGACAACAATCCCTGATGGGACCAAGCGTAGAAGTACCCCTGCACCGTTGAGTAGGGCGGAAACTCCTTGGGGATCGCACGCCACTGGCAACCGGTCGAGGCCATGTACAAGATCGCCTCGAACAGCTTGCGCAGATCGGTCTTGCGCGGCCGACCCACCTTCCCAGGCAACGGCAGGTGCGGCTCAATCAACGCCCACTCATCATCCGTCAGATCACTTGCGTACCGCAGACCATCGCGCCGATACTGCGGCCGGGTGGTTTCCGTCCAGGCCATCGTGTCCTCCATTGAGCTCGCAACCCAACGGAATCACAACCCACTGAAATCACCCAACTTCTTTTTCAGTCAGCCTCTTAGGCATCATTCCTCGCTTGGCTCGATTGTCGGGAAACAGGCATCCTGGTCAATCCGCAGGAATTCTTCCTCAAGAGAGCGAAAGTGGCTTTATCTGACGGGGATAGTTTCGGCACCGGCGGGCATGGGCACGTCAGGTTGAACTTCGGGTGCCCTCGTTCCCGCGTGGACCAGGCAGTGCAAAGGATGGCAAAAGCACTCCAGGCGTGAAGCCCGGCGGGGGATGGTGCGAGACGAAACTGGGGACGCGTACGACCTCCTGACAGCCAGTTCAGAACTGCGCCGCTACAGCTAAGGCACCGCCGCAAGCCAAAGAGCCAGAGACAGGGCGACAGGTAATCCTGTCCCCACAGACCTGAACCCGAGTTCCTGGTTTCCGCCACCGGACTGTACCGTCACGCCACTCCGGTCAGGATTCGCTTGTATAATTGTATAATTGCAGAATTATAATTACAATTACCCTATGACGCACGTCCGCTTTGAGTAGGACGAGGCGAAGAACCTCTCAAATCAGCGCAAACATGACTTTGTGCGCTTCGAGGAGGCCTGTCTGGTATTTCAGGATCCGCTGCACGTCTCCGTGCAGGATCGCATCGAGGGCGGCGAGCAACGGTGGCAGACCGCCGGTTCCGTTCGAGGCTTCGTGATCCTGGTGGTGGCGCACACGGTTGCTGAGGACGACGAACACGGCGGATCGGTGGAGATCATCCGCATCATTTCAGCGCGACGGGCCACGCCGCGAGAAAGGTGACGCTATGAACACGAAAATGGTTAGCCACACCCTCGAAACGCTGCCCCCGCTGACCGACGCTGAGCGCGAACATCTCGCCAGGCTGGCGGCAATGCCTGATGAAACGATCGACACCGGCGATATCCCCGAACTGACGGATGCGGCGTGGAGCGGTGCCGTTCGGGGGCGTTTCTACCGGCCTGTAAAGCAGCAGATCACCGCCCGCGTTGACGCCGATGTGCTGGATTGGCTCAAATCGCAGGGCAAGGGATACCAGGGCCGCCTGAACGCCATTCTGCGCCGGGAAATGCTGGCGTCGATCAGGGCGGCGCGGCGGGCGTAGATAATACCTCGTATGGCGTTGCCGCGCCTTTTCTTGCGGCAGGAAGTTACGGTGACGCCGTCGGCACCTTCCCGCGTCATCCGCATCGGACTTGACATTCAATCGTTATGTTCTATCTTTGTTCCTATGCAGGTCGCCCCGCCCTCCCTGGACGCGCCGTCGCTTCGGATGGTCGAGGCGATGACGGTTTGTGCCTTTGAGCTGGGGACGGCGGCGGCGGAGATTGCGAAGACCGCCGGGGATGATTTCGGCCGGTTCCTGAGCTTCAGCACCGAGTTTCGCCAGTGCTTCTTCGCCGTGCGGATGGGGATTCGGCTGAAGCAGTACGGGGTCCCCGCCCCACGCGCCGCGCCCCTGTCTGTGGAACCGACTGAGCGCGAACGCCTCGATCCGATCGAAAGAGATGAGCGCGCCGACATCCGCCGACGCGCCGAAGCCGACCGGGAGCGCGACCGCGATGTCGAGCCCGTCAGCCTGCCGCAGTTCCTGAAAACGCTCGGCATCGTGTCGGCACGAGCCGAACAGGCCCGCGACCAGTTCCCGGCCCATGTGCGCGAGACCACCCTGCCGACGCTGCAGGCGCTGCTGAGGCAAGCCGCCCCGCCGCCGGAGCCCGAGACCGCCCGCCCCGGCCCGGCCCTTTCGGTCCTCGCCCACCCGCCGGGCACCGCACCGGTCCGATCCCGCTTGCTGAACTCCACCGGAACCTCTGTGGCCCTTCACGGCTTGCCCCCGCGCCCCTCCGGGTAGACCCGACCGCTGGGTCAGGAGAAGCACATCTGCCTTCGCCGAGCAGGACAGCGAAAATCCCGCCCTATCCCAGCGCCCGCCAGCCGATATCCCGGCGGCAGAAGCCGTCCGGAAAGTGAATCGCGTCCACGGCCGCATAGGCCCGGTCCCGGGCCTCGCGCAGCGTCGGCGCGCGGGCGCACACGTTGAGCACCCGGCCCCCGGCAGCTCGCAGCACGCCGCCTTCGTCGCGGCGCGTGCCGGCATGGAAGACGGCAACACCCTCACCGAAAGCCGCCGCTAACTGGATTTCACCCCCCGCGCGCGGCGTTCCGGGATAACCCTCGGCGGCCAGCACGACGCACACCGCCGCCTCATCGCGCCAGATCGGCGGCGGCAGCTCGGCCA
>JANORH010000096.1:0-3948 GCA_031415215.1 Alphaproteobacteria bacterium
AGATCCTGGACGACCATAAGGACCGTCTCGAGATTTACGTCGACACCGGGCTTTCGGCCGAGGATTGGGAAGCCGTCGTCACGGAATACAAGGACGCAGTGGGACGCGAGCTTGGCAAGCCGTTCCCGCAGGATCCGCACGAACAGTTATGGGGTGCCGTGGGCGCCGTGTTTGCCAGCTGGATGAACGATCGGGCAAAGTTCTATCGCCGTATGCACGACATTCCCGAAAGCTGGGGCACCGCGGTCAACATCCAGTCGATGGTGTTCGGCAACATGGGCGACGGTTCGGCTACCGGCGTGGCCTTCACACGTAATCCGTCCACCGGCGACAACCGGCTCTACGGCGAATTTCTGATCAACGCCCAGGGTGAGGACGTGGTAGCTGGCATTCGCACGCCCCAGCCCCTGACCAAAATCGCCCGCGAGGAAATGGGCGACGCCAATCCGTCTATGGAAGAGGCGCTGCCCGAGGTCTTTACGCAGTTCAAGGCGGTGGTGGAGCGACTGGAAACCCACTATCGCGACATGCAGGACATCGAGTTTACGGTCGAGCAGGGCCGACTCTATATGCTGCAAACCCGCAACGGCAAACGGACCGCCAAAGCGGCTCTGCGGATCGCCGTGGACCTGGCCAATGAGGGCCTGATCACCCATGCCGAAGCGGTGATGCGGGTCGATCCGTCGTCCCTCGACCAGCTGTTGCACCCGACCATCGACCCTTCGAGCCCACGCGATGTGATCGCTACGGGCCTGCCGGCGTCGCCGGGCGCTGCCACCGGCAAGGTGGTGTTCACGGCTGAGGAAGCTGAAAAGCTGGGTCTGGCTGGTGAGGCGGTGATCCTTGTTCGCGAGGAGACCAGTCCTGAGGATATCCGGGGCATGGATGCGGCGCGCGGCATCGTGACAGCGCGGGGCGGCATGACCAGCCACGCGGCCGTAGTGGCGCGTGGCATGGGACGGCCCTGCGTCTCCGGTGCCGGCGAAATCCAGATCGACAGGCGGGCCGGGGAGTTCAGGGCACGCGGCAAGACCATCAAGGCCTACGACATCGTCACCATCGATGGGTCCACCGGCGAGGTGCTGCAGGGTGTGGTCAAGATGATCGAGCCGGAGTTGTCCGGGGACTTTGGATCGCTGATGGTGTGGGCCGATGCGGTCCGTCGCCTGAAGGTCCGAGCCAACGCCGAAACCGCGCTGGACGCCCAGGTGGCCCGGCAGTTCGGGGCCGAGGGGATTGGTCTGTGCCGCACGGAACACATGTTCTTTGACCCGGCGCGGATCGCTGCTGTGCGTGAGATGATCCTGGCCGACGATGCGGCAGGTCGGAAATTGGCGTTGGCCAAGATTTTGCCGATGCAACGTACTGATTTTATTGAACTGTTCAAAATTATGGAAGGCCTGCCGGTCACGATCCGGCTGCTCGATCCGCCGTTGCATGAATTCCTTCCGCACTCCGAGGAAGACCTGGCCGCGGTGGCCGAGGCCACGGGCCTTGATCCGGCGAAACTGCTGCGGCGCGCCCAGGAACTGCATGAGGTAAACCCCATGTTGGGCCACCGTGGATGCCGGCTGGGCGTTTCGTACCCCGAGATCTACGAGATGCAGGTGCGCGCCATTATCGAGGCTGCCTGTCAGGTGGTGGCCGATGGAAGTCCCGCGCCGATCCCGGAGATCATGCATCCCCTGGTCGCCAAGGGCGAAGAAATGAAGTTCCTGCGGGAACTGACGGATCGTACAGCGAAAGAAGTTCTGGCCGAACGCGGCGTCACCATCGAATACATGGTCGGCACCATGGTCGAACTGCCCCGCGCCGCGATCCGCGCCGGCGACCTTGCCGAGCACGCCGAGTTCTTCTCGTTCGGCACCAACGACCTGACCCAGACCACCTTCGGCATCAGCCGCGATGACAGTGGCCGCTTCCTGAACGCCTACATCGACAAGGGCATCTTTGAGCGCGACCCGTTCGTGACCCTCGACCAGGAGGGTGTCGGTGACCTGATCCGCATCGCCACCGAACGTGGCAGGGCCGTCCGTCCGGACGTCAAGCTGGGCATCTGCGGCGAACACGGCGGCGACCCCGCCTCGATCCAGTTCTGCGAGAGCGTCGGGCTGGATTACGTCAGTTGCTCACCCTACCGCGTGCCGATCGCGCGGCTTGCGGCGGCGCAGGCGGCGATCGGGGAGCGGGAGAAGGACCGGTAGGGGCCGGGTTGCCACGCGTTCCGCGGAGAAATTCAATGCGCATTGCGATTGTTGGAGCCGGAGGCGCTGGCAAATAGACGCTGGCCAAGAGGATCGCCGTTGCCTTAAATCTCAAGCATGTTGAGCTCGACGCCCTGAATTGGGGTCCTGGCTGGTACAATCGTTCGACTGCCGCTCCCGAGGAGTTTGAGAACCTTGTTGGAGCCTCTCTGAGCGGCGATCGCTGGGTTATTGATGGCAAATACCGTGCAGCCATAACTTTTGCGATCCCGAGGATGACCCATTTGATTTGGTTGGACTACGGTCGTGGTGTTGTGATGCGTCGCGTAATTTGGCGTTGTTTTCGCAGGGCTCTTGACGGGGGCGAGGTTTGGCCCGGCACCGGCAACCGCGAATCATTCCGCAGTTGGTTCGATAGGGGCTATCCCATCCGTGAAACTTGGGACTCGTTCGAACGTTGGCGCGCCCGTTGCGAACGGCTGTATGATGACCCGAACCCAGCCAACGTCCAAAAGCTACGGCTTCGCCAGCCGCACGAAGCTGAGACTTTGGTCGCAGACCTTGCGGCCCGCAGTTGAGTTGCGCAAGAAAACACGGACGCAGCCTACTTCCGTGCCCTACGCCGCCACCGGCGCCAGCCGGAACCCGAGTGCCCGCATCACCTTCACAATAGTCCCAAACTCCGGGTTCCCCTCTGCGTTGAGGGCCTTGTAGAGCGCCTGGCGGGTCATTCCGGAGCGTTCGGCCAGGTCAGTCATCCCGCTCGAGCGCGCCACGATCCCGAGCGCATGGGCGATATCAGCCGGCTCCCCATGCTCAAAAGCGTCTTCAAGGAACCAGGCCACGTCCTCCATGGTCTCGATTGAGGCGGCCGGGTCAAACGGAGTTGTGTTGAGGGCCATGTCGTCAGAATTCCTTCGCCATGCTCTTCGCCCGCGCGATGTCACGGCCTTGCGTAGCCTTGTCACCACCGCAGAGCAGAATCACCAATGTCTCGCTCTTCCAAGTAAAATAGAGACGGTATCCGGGTCCGTAGTGGATCCGAATCTCGCTCACACCGTCGCCAACCGATTGGATATCGCCCAGTGCACCACGCTGAATTCGGGCGATGCGGCCAGCGATAACCTGAACCGCGCGACGGTCTCGCAACCCGGCGAACCAGACCTTGAACCCGTCCGTCTGCCGCGTCTCAATCACCACTGATCGATAGGAGGCCTGACGCAAATTGTCAACCAAGGTTTACGATCCCCTCGGATGCTGAGGCTGGTTGGCACGAATGTTCTGCGGCGCTTCCATCAACGATGGCGTCATAGGGTAGGTGGCCCGTGCCCGCTGCCTTCCTTAAGGTCACAAGCTAGATGCTGCCCGCCTATGTGCCGTTGGCCTCCAGCCAGCCTCGCCGGGCCTCGCCGGAGCGGACCGCTACCTTTGGTAAATCCCGGGCCATGCCTGCCTCACCAACCCCAATCCTTCGCGCTTGACCGGCAGCCACCGTCGTTCCAGCCCGTCCATCCACGGCCACGCACCACCTGGCCCGGCCGGGCCGCCGTCGCCTCGCCGCGCTCCAATGCCAGCTGACCGTTGACCACCACCTCGCTGACGCCGGTGGCGAACTGCTGGGGTTTTTCGAAGGTGGCGTGGTCCTGGATGGTGGCGGGGTCGAACACCACGACGTCGGCGTAATTCCCAACCTTGAGCGTGCCCCGGTCGCGGAGGCCAAGGTTGTGGGCGGGCAGGGATGTCA
>JANORH010000097.1:0-13855 GCA_031415215.1 Alphaproteobacteria bacterium
CACTTCCACCCCCTCGAACCGCGTCAGGTTCGGGTGACGGCCCGGTACGCCTTCTGAAGGTCGCGCGCGTGGGCGTCAGCCCCCGACCGCGCCCGCAAAACGCCACGGCAACGTCTCTCCCGCGTGGAACGGCACCACCGCGTCGCCGCCCGCCCGAACCTCGGCAGGCACCACGCAATCCACCCGCTCCAGCACCACCTTCCCAGCGTTAAGCGGCAGGCCGTAAAAGCGCGGGCCGTGCTCGGAGGCGAAGCCTTCGAGGTGATGCAGCGCGCCCTCTTCCTCAAAGGTCACGGCATAGCTTTCCAGCGCGTAGGGGGCGTTGAAGATGCCGGCGCAGCCGCAGGCGGTTTCCTTGTCCTGCACGGCGTGGGGGGCGGAATCGGTGCCGAGGAAGAACTTGGGCGACCCTGACGTGGCGGCGGCGCGCAACGCCCGTTGGTGCGTCTCGCGCTTGACGATGGGCAGGCAGTAGAGGTGCGGGCGGATGCCGCCCTGGAACATGGCGTTACGGTTGATCGCCAGGTGGTGCGGCGTGATCGTGGCGGCGATGTTAGGGCCGCTGGCCTCGACGAAGGCCACCGCCTCGGCGGTGGTGATGTGCTCAAAGACGATCTTCAGGGCCGGGAAGTCGGCTACCACCTGGGTGAGGATGCGGTCGATGAACACCGCCTCACGGTCAAAGATGTCGACGTGGGCGTCGGTGACCTCGCCGTGGATCAGCAGTGGCATGCCGATCCGCTGCATGGCCTCCAGCACCGGATAGATGATGCGGATGTCGGTGACGCCGTGGCTGGAATTGGTGGTCGCGTGCGCCGGGTAGAGCTTGCAGGCGGTGAAGACGCCGGCGGTGAAGCCGGTCTCCACTTCGCTGGGATCAATTCCGTCGGTGAGGTAGCAGGTCATCAGCGGCGTGAAGGTCAGGCCCGGCGACACCGCCGCCAGAATGCGCGCGCGATAGGCTTCGGCGGCGGCCACCGTGGTCACCGGCGGAGCCAGGTTCGGCATCACGATGGCGCGGGCGAACTGGCGGGCCGTGTGATCGACCACCCCGCCCAGTACCGCCCCGTCGCGCAGATGCACATGCCAGTCATCCGGCTGGCGCAGGACCAGACGGGTGACAGCAGCGTCCGTCGCAGGGGCCGTCAGGGTGGTCATGCGTGTCGTCCTCAGCGGTCAGTGCGGCCCGGCTTCATACACTTTGCCCGGACCTGTCAATCGCGCCGCATCGCCAGGGCCTAAAGCCGTGCCGCCGCGATGATGGCGCCGCCGCGGCCCTGCTGCACCAGGATCGCAGACTTCAGGTTCGCAGGCCCCGCTCCGGGCAGCGCATAGTCACGCTTGGCACCGGACCAGTCGCCCAGCTTCACCAGTTCGCGCACCACATTGCGATGCGGCAGGGTCTTGCCACCGTTCTCGCCACGTCGGATCGGGACCTGAACGATGCGAGGATCATAGCGCACCAGCCAAACCTCGGCGGTCGAGGCCCTGGCCGCGCCGCTGAGCGTAACCCGCCCGTCTGTTGCCGAGACGGCAGGTCCGCTGAGACCTCGATCCGCCTTGGCGATCACTTGTTCGATCTCGCCGCGGCGGGTGCCGACGGTGTCGATGCGGCCGTTCACCACCACCTGCGGCGTCCAGACCTGGCTGTGCTTCAGCGTCCGCGCATAGTCCCATTGGCGTTGGGTAAATTGCGGCGAGGCATAGGTGTCCTTCCACCCCAGCTGGTCCCAGTAGGTCACCTGAAAGCTGAGAGCCAGCACATCGGGGCGGTCGGCCAGCGCCAACACATTGGCGTTGGCCGGCGGGCAGGACGAACAACCCTGGCTCTGGAACAATTCGACCACCACCGGATGGTCGCGGTCGGCGGCCGTGACCGGCCCGGCGGCGGCCATGACAGCGCCGAGGGCGAAGGCGGCAGCGATAATGACGGACCTGGGCGACATGTCGTTTGGCTCCTGAACCCGGGCCGTGCACCCGGTCTCACCCTAGTCCGTTCCAGGGGCTTGAAAGGTTACAACCCGTCGTTCGCCTCATGCTGCAGGTCGGCGAGCAGGTCGGCGCGTTCCTCAGGCGTATTGGCGCCGCGCACTCGTGCCAGGCTGTCGTTCGGGCAGACCAACCGATGAAGTCCCGCCCGGTCGGCCAGACGCGCCAGAGGCCAGGAGGCCAGCACGTCATCAGGGATCGCCGCCAGGGTGACCACCATCGGAAGGTGCAGGCCCACGAACGCGGCACCTGGCTCCGGCGCCTGCATCAGGGCTGTCAGGTCCTCCTGGCGGAGCGTCGGCGCGTCGACGGCGAGGATCAAGGCCCGGTCGCAACCCACGGCCCGCAACGCGCGGGCGCCGGCGACGACACCACCGACGGGACCACCACCGACATCGTCGTCAGCGACAAAGGCCAGTCCGTAGTCCCCGGCACCCACGGTGATCACCGGCTCGGCGTCACAACCCGCCGCCACAGCCGCGACCCGGTCCACGGCGCGAGCGCCCAGCCAAATCGCCTCGGCCTTGTCCGCACCCATGCGCGACGAGGCCCCGCCCGTCAGGATCATCGCCCCCAAGGTCACCTCGCCGGCACGGCGGCAGTCGGTGTCGCAACGCTCTGACGCCAGGCGTCGGCCTGGGCCAGCAGCCGCAGGACATTGCCGCTCCAGATTTTCTGCAGGTCGGCCTCGGAGTAGCCAGCGGCGCGAAGGCGTGCAGTGACTTTCGGTAGATCAGCGACACTCTCCATGCCCTTGACCCCGCCGCCGCCGTCCCAGTCGGCACCCAGACCCACATGGTCCGGCCCCACCAGTTTCAGCACGTGCAGCATGTTGGCCATGACATCCTCAAACGTGCCGCGCCAGTTGGGATAGGCCGCATCCAGACCGGCCACCTCTTTGGACAACGTCGCCCGTTCCGCAGGTTTCAACTGCGACCACCTGGCCAGCTGCGCCCGCAGTGCACCCTGCCTGGCGCGCAGTTCCGGCGTGCTGGTCGTGGCCGCCACATAGAGGGAATTGATCTGCACGACGCCGCCCGCCGCCGCCAGTTTCTTCAGCCGCGCATCATCCAGATTGCGGGGATGATCGAAGATCGTCCGGGCACCGTGGTGCGACAGGATGATCGGGGTCTTCGAAAGGGCGATCAGCTGGTCGATCGTGTCGTCCGACGCGTGCGAGCCGTCGACGATCATGCCCAGCCGGTTGGTTTCCTCCAACCACCGCTTGCCCAGAGGACTCAGGCCGTTCCAGAGCTTTACCGGATCGGTCGCACTGTCGGCGAACTGGTTGTTGAGGGTGTGGACCGGGCTCGCCATGCGCACCCCCAGGCCATAGAACGTCTTCAGCAGGCTGATGTCTTCACCCAGCGGATAGCTGTTCTCGATACTTTGGTAGACGCTGATGTGCCCGGCGGCTGCGATCCGCCCCGCGTCCTCCGCCCGAAGCGCCAGCTCGAATGTGTCCTTGTGGCCGGCGATCATCTCGCGGATCTTCACGGCCCGTCCAAGGGCGGTGTCACGGGCCGCAGCATAGCCCGCCGGCGTCAGAGCCTCTTGCGGCGTGAAGATCACCCAGAAGCCGCCATCCAGACCGCCGGATCGCATGCGCGGCACGTCCACCTGCGAGAACGGCCCCTCCTCCGGGTGCGCGCGCATGATGTCCCAGCCGCCGCGCTCAAGATTGGCCGGGGTGTCGAGATGGGTGTCGAGGGTCAGCAGTCTGGCGTGAAGCGCCGCGTCGCGTGCGGACACCGGTTGGGCGAGGGCCGGAGTTGCGGCCAGGATGGCAACGAAAGCCAGTACGGCGGGCCAGGAACGCGAGATCAACCGCTGGTGCATGGGGCTCTTTCACACAGGTTCCATCTGGAACCGAGACCTGAATGCAGACCATTCGACGGGCCTGAAATCAAGCCGCCCGACGCCATCGCCAGACAGGGGCCGTCAGGTGCCACTCCAACAGGCATCGCCGACAATCAGAAATTCCAGGCGAGACCGGCGCGGATCGTGCGGCCCGGTGACGGGGCAATGTCCTTGAGGAACGACGCATGCTCGCGGACAACCTGGTCGGTCAGGTTGCGGCCCTCGAAGAACACCTGCAGGTCGCGGTCCGCCACCGGCTTGAAGCCGATGCGCGCATTGATCACGGTGCTGCTGTCGGTCGGAAGCTCGTAGGTCGTGACCCTGTTCTGCTGGCCGACATAGCGCACCTCGACCCGGGCGTTGACACGCGGACTGGCCCACACGACGCGGCCGGTCACGGCGTAGGGCGGCACCCGCGCCACGGGCTGTCCCGCCGTCCGGGCGTGGACGTAGTCGTAAGCGGCCTCGAGCGACAGGCTCTGATCGCCGCCCCGCCAGGCTGTGTACGACACCTCGATCTCACCGCCGTAGAAGGTCGCATTGGCCTGAGAAAACTGGAACACGGGCAGCTCTCCGTCGGGATCAAACACCCCGGCGTCATCGACCAGGTCGCCGGTCGGGGCTTGCTCGATGAAGCCGTCATAGCGCGCCCGATAGACGTGAGCCTCGATGCGGATACGTTCTGCGGTCCAGCGCAGCGTCGCTTCCAGCGACAACACTTTTTCCGACTTGAAAGACGGATCTCCGATTTCGTAGGCCCCGGTGCCGGCATGGGGACCATCGGCGAACAGCTCGAACTCGGTCGGCGCGCGTCGGTTGTGCGCGACGCTCAATCCGACAAAGGTGCCGACGGCCGGTCGCCAGAACACGCCGCCGGACGCGGACATATTGGTGAAACTCTGATGATCATCCGTGATTGCCCAGTCGAGACCAGCCGCCTGTGCCGCGGGGCTGGTGGGACGTCCCTGCAGCGTCGCTTCGACCCTGCGCCGGTCCAGCCGAAGCCCGCCTTCGACGCCCCAGGTATCTTGCTCAAGCCTCTGCAAGGCGAAGACACCCAGTTCGTCGATCCTGACCGGCGGAATGAACGCCTCATCGCCAATAGCCTCGAAATCGCGCACCAGACCCTGGACGCCGACCGCGCCCTTCCAGCCATCCTGTTCACGCTGCACCAGCTCGACGCGACCCTCAACGCCTTCTGAGGTGAAGATTGTGCCGATCGCGCCGCTTTCGACCTCGACCTCGGCATGTTCGTAGTCGGCATAGCCGACCGAGAAACGCGCACGGTCAAAGGGGCCAAGGCTGAGGCCGCTCTCGCCGCGGAAGTCCACGCGCGTCTGCTTGAGGTCAATGAAAACCGGACCTTCTTCCGGCGGCGCGGTCAGGAAAATCTGGGCATAGGGTACGCCATAGGTCGTCTCCGTGCGCTTGACCGACACGCCGATATAGCCGTCGGATCCGATGTAGGAGACGCCGGCACCATAGGCCTCCAGATCCACCTCGGAGTTCAGCACCTTGTCGCCGGGCAACGCCGTGTCACCGGTCGATAGCAGTAGCCGGTCGGACAGGGGGGCCCCGCCCGCGTCATAGTCCTGGCTCTTGCGCTTGACGGCGTCGATGACGATGGCGAACGGCCCCGCGCCGGCCTTCAGATTGGCCGAGGTCGCATAGCTGTCGTCCGCCGAGCCATAGGACGCCGTCAGATGCCCCTCCAGGCCGGTCTTCGGCAGGCTGGAGGGCACACGATCGTCGATGATATTGACCACGCCCCCGATGGCCGAGCCGCCATAGGCCAGGGTCGAGGCGCCGCGCAGCACCTCGATGCGGCTGGCCTCGCTGGGCTCGGAGGCCACCGCGTGATCCGGCGATAACGAGCTGGCGTCCACCAGACCCACGCCGTTCTGCAGGATCAGGACTCTTGGACCTGACAGGCCCCGGATGATCGGGCGACTGGCACCTGGCCCATAGAACGACGAGCGCAGACCCGCCATGCCGTTCAAGACATCGCCCAGTCCCACGGCGGGCACAGTCTGCAGCTGGGCGCGGGTAACGATGTTGACGCTGGTGGTCATGGAATCAATCGAGACCGCGTACGGTGCGGCCGTCACAATCACTTCCGAGACGTCATTCGCCGGGGCGTCGTCCGCGAAGGCTGGCGCCGAGATCAGGACGACGGTGCCCACGGTGGCAAGGAAAAATCGTCTGCGAGACATGGGAGACTCCGGGCAAGCGCGCTTCGAGGTCTCCTATATGTTATATCATAACATTAGCAAGTCGCCATGACGTAAAGAGGCACGTTCAGCCGGTGGCGGCGTTCGCCAGCACGTGATCGGCGATCAACTGGTCGATAGCCTCGGTGGGCATACCAAGCCACTCCGACAGCACCTCTTGATTGTGCTCGCCCAGATGCGGCGCAGGCCCCCGCACGCCGCTCAGCGCGTCAGAGAAGCGATACGGCGACTGCGGAATCGGGCGCGTGCCCCCTGCCCGGTCGTCAATCCGGGCGATGGAGCCCCGATGTTTCAGCGTTGGCTGGTCGCGCAACCCGGCACCGTCGCGCACCTGGCCCCAGGCGGTGTTCATGTGGTCCATGGCGGCCTCCACCTGACCCCAGTCGGCCAGCGCGGCGAAGTAATCCAGGGCCACCTTGCGTCGCGTGGCGACCTTGGTGTCGAAATCCATCTCCGTCGTGGTCGGATCAACAACCCCCAGGTGGCTGATCATCAGCCGCCATAGCAATCGAAAGTCCGCCGACACCAGGATCGGGCCCGCACCGGTCTCCCAGACATCGTTGGGCAGACCCATGGTGCCTTCGGAATCCTCAAGCTCGTAGTGGATCTGGTCGTCGGTCACCAGGGTCGCATCGACCATCGCCATGTCGATGTGCTGACCCGTTCCGGTTCGCTCGCGAAGGATCACCGCCGACAGCACCCCGATCAGGCCGTGGAGCGAGGCATTGGTGTCGGCCACCGATAGCGGAAGGTCGCGACTGGGGATCTTTCCACGCCTCACTGATCGCGCCAGCAAACCGACCTCGGCGTGGATGATCGGCGCATAGGCCGGCCGCTTCGACTCAGGTCCATTGGCTCCGAACCCGGAAATCGACAGCATGATCAGCCGGGGATTGATCGCATTCAGGACGTCATAGCCCAGACCCAGTCGGGGCATCACGTCGGGGCGATAGTTCTCGATCAGGATGTCGGCCTGCCGCACCAGATCAAATACCAGTTCCCTGGCACCGGGTGCTCGCAGGTCGATGGAGATGTTGCGCTTGCCGGCGTTCTGCTGGTGGTAGTAGCCCGGCACGCCGCCCACCACCTTGCCCCAGAGCCGCGTCACGTCGCCATCCGGCGGCTCCACCTTGACCACGTCGGCACCCAGATCACTGAGCATCCGCCCGGCAAATGGCCCGGCCAGCACACGTGAGAAGTCCAGCACCTTGAGGGTCGCCAAGGGGTATTGCGCCCGATCGGTCGTCATACTGCGTGCCTCATGTGGGAGAGCCGGCGGCGGTCAGCGGCCCTGGAAGACCGGCGCGCGCTTGTCCACAAACGCTTGGGATGCGGCCTTGTGATCCTCGGTCATCATGGTGCGGATCATGTGAATGGCCTCGGAATCCAGTACCTCGGACAGCGTGCCGTGGTCGGCAATGTTGAGGTTCTTTTTCATGTGCCCGATGGCCACCGTCGGCAATCCGGCCAGCCGCCGCGCCAGATCACCCGCCGCCTGCACCAGCTCTTCCGCTGGCACCGAACGGTTCACGATCCCCAGCGACGCGGCTTCCTTGCCGGTGATCACATCGGCCATGAAATACAGCTCCCTCGCCTTGGCCGCGCCCACCAGATGGCTGAGGAAATAGCTGCCGCCGTAGTCGCCAGACACCCCCACTTTCGAGAACGCGGTGGTCAGCTTGGCACCGTCGGCGGCGATACGCAGATCGCAGGCCAGCGCCATCGACAAGCCCGCGCCCGCCGCCGGCCCCGGGATCACCGCCAGCGTCGGCTTGGGCATTTCATGCAGCCAGCGGCTCAGCTCCATGCCGGTACGCAGGCCATGCAGCCGCTGCTCAAAGCCGGGACCGGGTCCGCCGCTTTCGCCGCGCCCGGTGTCCGCCGCAAAGCCCTTGACGTCGCCGCCCGCGCAGAACGCCCCGCCCGCACCGGTCAGCACCACCACGCGGACCTTCGGATTGGCGGCCAGCCGGGGCACGGCCTCCGACAGCGCGGCCATCATCGGCCCGCTCAGCGCATTTCGCGCCTCCGGCCGGTTCATGGTCAGGGTGGCGACGCCGTCTTCCAGCGTCTCGAGCAGGTGTTCGGTCATGGCTTCCTCACGTCGTTCTTGTTGTCGGGACCCGGGCCTACTTGCCGGAAAACACCGGCTTGCGCTTTTCGAAGAAGGCGGTGCGGGCCTCCTTGGCGTCGTCACTGGAGAAGGCGATGCGAATGTTGGCGACCTCATAGCGCAGCTGCTGCTCCATGTCGGTGCTCTCCATCGACTTGACCATGCCACGCTTCAGCAGCCTGAGCGTGATCGGCGACCACTCGCACAGCTGCTGACAATAGGCCTGCAACCGATCCTGGAATTTGTCGTCGTCCACCACCTCGCCGGCCATCCCCAGCGCGACCGCTTCCTCGCCCAACGCGGTGCGGTTTTCCATCATGAAGCGCATGGCCTTCTCATAGCCCATAGCCTGCGGCAGGGTGATCGTCAGGCCCGCGTCGGGCGAGCCGCCGATCCGGGTATAGCCGGCCATCAGCCGCGCACTGCGCGCCACCAGGCGCACGTCGGTGGCCATCGCCAGGCCCAGGCCCGCGCCCACCGCCACGCCGTTGATCCCGCCCACCACCGGCTTGTCGCAGCGCTTGCGGATCGACAGCAGGAACTGGCCCACCCAGCCGATATCGTCCAGCTGCGCGCTCTGCGTCGTCAGCGGCGAGTAACGCTCACCCCCCGACAGATCGAGGCCCGCACAGAAACTGTCGCCGCTGCCGGTGATGGCGATCACCCGCACGTTGTCGATCCCGGCGGCCTCATCCACCGCCCCGATAATCGCCCAGGCCAGCTCGGTACTCAGCGCGTTCTTCTTGTCCGGGCGGTTCAGCGTGATCGTGCGCACATGGCCCACATCGGCGATCTTCACGAGTTCGGTCATGGGTCGTGGTCCTCCCGGATCGTCGCTCACCGCGATCTTCCCTAACCCCATAACCCAGGAGTTGCCTTCCGCAGAAGTCCCGTTTGGTGCGAACCGTCTTCGACGTGACTGGCCGCAACCGATTATGGAAAGGCGTATTGGCTCGCGCTCTGCGGATTGCGCCGTGTCGCCTCAAGGCCGGCTGATGCTGCGCGGACAGAATTCCCCGCCGCCTTGGCTGCCAGAGACAGGATCCAATAGGTTTCAGCGGTGTCCCAGCCTTGCGCGATCTGTTGCTCAAGGCCTCGCACGGCTTCTCCGGGCCTGGCGTTAAGAAGGTGCGCCTTTGCCAGGGCAATCGCGGCATCCCCGTGCGGGCGGTTTCGGAAATTGGCTTCTGCCAACGCCAAGGCCCTGGCCGGTTGGGGCGACGCCGACAGGAAATGCTCCAGGGCATGACCGGCAATGGCTTCGGGAAAACGCCTGGCCCGTTCCGTGTAGATCGCTTCGGCGCGGGCGAACAATTGTCGCGCGACCGCCGAATTGCCCGCCTCGGCTTCAATGGAGCCCAGCGCATCGAGGTATTCCGGCGCGCCGGTCTTGCCGACTACGCTCTCGTAGATGCGTTTTGCAGCGGGCGTCTCGCCCTTGAGACTGGCGATTTCTGCCTGATGCTCCTCGTTCAGCCAGTAGCCCGACAAGCGTTCGTCGGCCAGGGCGAACAGCGCGCGCGCCTCATCGTAGCGACCACGATCCATTTCGATCAGGCCACGCTGCAAGGCGAGCCAGCTGTGCAGGATCGCCGACCCGCCGAAGTAGCGTTTCTCGGCCGCCTCCATCAGCGCCAATGCCTCGCCAGGCGATCCGGTCCTGGCATGGTACAATGCCAACCGGATATAGGCCTGGGGCGTACCCGTCTGGTTGACCAGCGCCCGGTAGATGATCCCGGCGTCTTTGTAACGACCAGAATAGAAGGCGATATCCGCCCGCACGCCCAGGTCTTCAGCCTGCCCGGCCAGACCAGGGCACCCATCCAGCGTGGCCTTGGCCTGGGTCAGGCGGTGCAGCGAATAGTGCAGTTTCGCGCGCGCCATGCAGACGCCATCGGACGTTTTGAACTGCGCAGGAACGCGAGCGAGAACGTCCTCCGCGCGGCCATAGTCGTCATAGTTCCCGGTCAGTCTGGCCCGCTCGGTGTAGAGGCTCACCATTTCCACAGGCAGCAGAGCGCTCTGAACCGGACCTTTGAGCGTCGCCTCGCCGGAAGCAATGGCGGCGTTGGTATCGGCCAGCACCTTGTCATAGGCCGGCTTGACCGCAGCCGCTGGAGCAACGTCCTGAGTGGGCGGTTTGCAGCCAGCCAGCGCGAACGCAAGCCACGGCACGAGAACGCCCGCACGGAGCGCCTTGGAAATGCGCCGGTACATCAGGCCGCAATGACCGATCGGATCACGGAAGCAGGGGCCGCAGGTAGGGGAAGGTTGTCGGTAAGGTCGTGCCCGTCTCATCCCCGGTGAACCGGCAAGGCGTGGGGCAAGCGACCCCGGCCGGTCCATTCCAGGTGTCGATGACCCCGAGCAGGGCGTTCAGCCCGTGCGGTGCCGGTGCGGCCCCCGTCGGCGTCAACTTCAGCAATGCCGCCGCCAGGATCCGATCAACCACCGGATCATCATAGGTCCGGCCGTTTGGAAAGCCCTCAGGCGCGGCGAAATCGAAGGTGATGACATCCGGCAGGATGACCGGTGCCGCCTGCGCAACGCAGCCGTCGACATTGACGTCGGCATTCGTCACGGCACCGCCCGCAGGTTCCGTCGAACATGGTGTCAGACCCAGCGAGCGCAGCTCTCCGGCGATCTTGAAGTGAATGTTCTTGAGCGAATTGGCCTGCGGACCAGCCACAAACACGCCGGCAAAGTCTCGTGCGTCATTGGCCGGATCGCCGCGGTTCAATTGGTCGCGCTGATCATTGAACGCATTGGTGGGGATCGCCGGGTTGAGAATAGCCCCGCCTACACCGGTGATGACCAAGGTTGTTGCGCGAGACAGCAAGGCGGTCCCGACTGCCGGCGCGCCGGTTCGATCCACGCGGGTAAAGAGGGCTGAATCCGTCGGTGTTGAGTCGAAGGCGAACTCGCTAACCGCCGCCCTTGTGGTCGTCTCGGCGGGCCTGTCGCTCGATCCGCTGCCACAGGCAGTCAGGAACATCAGCGCCGTCAAGCTGGCGAACGCGCCGGAGTATTTCGTTGCTTTGTTCATGTCTCGACCTCCGATCAATTCGCGCGCCGGGCCGTCGTGGCCCAGACCTGAAGCTTGGGACGAACCCCGCCCGAAATAGGAGCGAGCGTGTCGATGTCCATCTCAAAGACAATGGCCGACACATTCCGGTTGGCGAACGAATCGCGACGCGCGCGCGAGCCCAGACCGAAACTGCTGACCACAAATCCGCCCGGAGGCGGCGCTCCTGCGAAGGCGGCAATCATGCCGTTATAGCCCTCGGCGTCGAAGAAGAAGGGGTCGTTGCGCAGACCGGCGAAGGCGCGGAGGCCCGTGGTCGAACTGATCACCGCCTCGATCGGGCCGGAGAATGTGCCACCGCTGCCGGGTACGTTCTGTAGCTGCAAACCGCATCGGCCCGTCGTCACCGAGGTGCCGAACCTGGCGACCACCTTGACGGTGGGTGTTGAGGTGAACACCCCCGCTGCATTGGCGCGCGCAATGTTCAGCTCATAGATCACCCGTGGGTCGCAATAGAATGTGGCATCAATTCGCGAGCGCGGCAGCGGTCGCCCGCCGAATGTGATCGCCGCCACCATGCGCCGGGGATTTTCGGGCGAAATAAACACGAAGACGTCTGCCAGATCGGCCGCCGGATCGGCGTCGGCACCTGGCGACTCCGCGTGATCGGCCGCAAGTGCCCCACCTGCCGTCAGCGCGAGTGGAAACAAGACCGATGCCAAGAGCAATTTGCGCAGCATGGGGGTGGGGTCTCCTGTGTGTCGATTTCTACAGCAGGCAGTGTTCTGAATTTATGCAACAGCAGTAAGACGGGAAACGTCAGGCACCGCAAGGCTCATGTGCGATAATCTGTCGCAGCAAGCTTCTCAGTCGTGGGGGCGACGCTCGAACTCAAGCCGTCGCAAACCTCGCCAGCCGTTCACGGATAATCTGGTCCGCCTCGGCCATGATGCCGTCGATCAGTTGCTGGCAGGTGGGGATGTCGTGGATCAGGCCCACCACCATGCCGCATGACCAGGCCCCGGCTTCCATGTCGCCGTCCTGCATCACCTTGGGATAGACGCCCGCCACCTCGGCGATGATGTCCTCGAACTTCATGCTCGCGCCCAGCTCGCGCTCCTTGACCAGCAGGCGCTCGACGGCACTGTTGGTCAGCACGCGTTCGGTATTGCGCAGGGGCCGCATCACCAGGCGGGTGTCCAGTTCAGTGGCAGCGACGATGGCGTCCTTCACGTTCTGGTGGATCGGGGCTTCTTTGGTGGCCATGAAGCGGGTGCCCATGTTGATGCCGTCGGCGCCCATGGCCAGGGCCGCCACCAGCTGTTTGCCGTTGGCAACACCGCCCGAGGCCACGAACGGGATCTTCAGCTCTTCCGCCGCCCGGGGCAGCAGGATGAAGTTGGGCACATCGTCCTCGCCCGGGTGACCGCCGCATTCGAAGCCGTCAACACTGACCGCGTCACAGCCGATGCTCTCGGCCTTAAGCGAGTGACGTACCGAGGTGCATTTGTGGATCACTTTAATCCCGGCCTCTTTCAGCGCCGGCAGCCACTTGGCCGGGTTGTTGCCGGCAGTCTCGACGGCCTTGACGCCACTATCGATGATCGCCTTCACATAGCCTGGATAGTCCGGCGGGGTGACCGAGGGCAGGAACGTCAGGTTCACGCCGAACGGCTTGTCGGTCATGGTCTTGCAGCGGGCGATTTCAGCGGCCAGCAGTTCCGGCGTGCGCTGGGTCAGGCCGGTGATGATGCCCAGACCGCCGGCATTCGACACCGCCGCCGCCATCTCGGCCAGGCCGACAAAGTGCATGCCGCCCTGAACGATGGGGTGCTGGATGCCGAACAGTTCGGTGATGCGGGTCTTCATGGGGCGTTTCCTTGAGGAGCATTCTTGAGTTGAGGTTTCGCGGCCATCAAGAGCGAAGAAATCGGCCCAAGGCAAGCCAGTCACCACAGGCCAGCGAGCTCCTGCACCAAAACCACCATACCGGACTTGCCAATCGTCGCGCCTTCCACCAATTCGATCCTGGGCTCGCGGACAGTCGGGCCGTTCGCTATGAGTGACACTTGCCACCAGGCGCGTAGATGCCGGTGCGATCAGGGAAGAGTATCGAATGCACTATGCCGAACTGAACCAGACCTGGGCGGACCTCACCGGGCCCGACGCACCCTTCGAGATCGCCGAGATCGAGGTGCGGGGCGCCAGCCTTCGGTCGTTCAGGAACGCGCCGCCGAACGTGCGCGCCCTCTGGCTTTCGACCGCTGCTTTCGCCGAGCGCGACTATCTGGTCTATGGCGAAGAGCGCGTGACCTATGCCCAGGCTCACACCCAGGTCGCCGCCATCTGCAACTGGCTGCTCAGCCAGGGGGTCCAGCCCGGCGACCGGATCGCGGTGGCCATGCGCAACTATCCGGAGTGGATGCTGATCTACTGGGCCGGGGCCTGTCTGGGCGTGGCCGTGGTTGGCATGAACGCCTGGTGGACGGCACCCGAGATGGCCTACGGCTTTGACGATGCCCGGCCGAAGATCGTCTTCGCGGACGCCGAGCGGATCGCCCGGATCGCCGAACAACCGGGCATGCTGGGCAAGGCCAGACTGGTGGCAGTTCGCGCGCCGACCCTGCCGGAGGGCGC
>JANORH010000098.1:0-3430 GCA_031415215.1 Alphaproteobacteria bacterium
GTGACGCAGAGGGCGTAATACAACATATTATCCGTCATGGCCGGGCTTGTCCCCGCCCCCCATGCTTCCGGCGGTTCCGGCGTGTGGTCGGCAAGATCAGCATGGGTCCCCGGGTCAAGCCCGGGGATGACGATCTGGAAATTGGGTTCAAGAAGGACAAACACAGATGGCGGATTTTGGCGGAACAGATCTTGAGGCGTTCCGGGGTGAAGTACGGTCCTGGGTAGAAGCGAATTTCCCCGCTGCGCTCAAGGGCAAGAACCCGATGCAGGTGGAGGAGCGCAATACGCCCACACCCGACATGGAAACCTGGCGCAAGGCGGTGGGCGGCAAGGGCTGGGGTACGCCCACATGGCCCAAGGAATACGGCGGCGGGGGCTTGAGCTCGGCCGAGGCGCGGGTCATCCAGGGCGAGCTCGCCCGGGCCCGGGCCTACAACCCCATCGGGGGCATGGGCATCATGATGTTTGGCCCGACGCTGCTGGAATACGGCACCGAGGCGCAGAAGCAGGAGCACATCCCGCCAATCTGCCGGGGCGAAATCGCCTGGTGCCAGGGTTTCTCGGAACCGGGCGCGGGTTCGGATCTGGCAAGTCTTCAGACCAAGGCCGAAGACAAGGGCGATCACTTCGTCATAAACGGCCAGAAAATATGGACCAGCGGCGCACAATGGGCGGACTGGTGTTTCTGTCTGGTGCGGACGGATACTGCAAAGAAGCACGAAGGCATCTCATTCGTGCTGTTCACAATGCATCAGCCGGGAGTGGAAACGCGTCCAATTCCTCTGATTGCGGGATCCTCTCCTTTCTGCGAGGTCTTCCTGACGGACGCCGTAGCCGACAAGAAGAACCTGGTCGGGCCGCTGAACGGCGGCTGGTCCATCGCCAAGCGGTTGCTGCAGCATGAGCGTTCGGGCCTGACCGGTGCCGGCGGCGGACTGGGCGGCGGCGGCAAGGCCATCGAACAACTGGCCAAGGAGTATGTGGGCGTCGACGAAGAGGGCCGGATCGCGGACACCGACCTGCGCACCCGCCTGATCAATAACGTCATGAACATGCGCGCGTTCCAGCAGACCGCCGTGCGCGCCATGGTCGAGGCGCGGGGAAATTCCAGCCCGTCCAGCGCCACGTCGATCATGAAGAACGCCGGCACGTCGCTGATCCAGGAGCGTCACGAAATGGCGCTGGAAATCATGGGACATCAGGGTCTGGGCTGGGAGGGCGACGACTTCTCGGCCGAGGAACTGGGCGCGGTGCGCGGATGGCTGTTCGGCAAGGCGTTCACGATCTTCGGCGGCTCGTCGGAAGTGCAATCGAATATCGTGTCGAAACGCATTCTGGGCTTGCCGGACCTTACGCAAAGCAAGTGATGGTGGGGTGAAACGTAAACCTATTTTTTGATCGTCATGGCCGGGCTTGACCCGGCCACCCAAGCTCCGGGCGGTTCCGATTGTTGAGCGGCAGGTCGGCATGGGTCCCCGGGTCAAGCCCGGGGATGACGAGAAGAGAGAGTTGGGTTGATGAAAATTGGTTCCCGGTTCGGGCACTTCGCTTCGCGAAGCCTGGACCGGGATGACAGATTAATTTGGATGAGAGGAAACAACGACTATGGCCGTTCTGACTGAAGAACAGAGCATGCTGCGCGACGCCGCCAAGAGCTGGGTGCAGGAAAAATCGCCCGTCACCGCGTTTCGCAAGATGCGCGATAGCGGGGTCGAGCTGGGTTATGATGCCGCCGCCTGGAACGAGATGGCGGAAATGGGCTGGGCCGGGGTGATCATCCCCGAGGAATATGGCGGTTCCGACTTTGGCTATCTCAGCCTGGGCCTGGTGCTGGAAGAGACCGGCCGGACGCTGACCGCCTCACCGCTGCTGGCCAGCGCGCTGGGCGCGGCTTCGGCGCTGATCCTGGGCGGCTCGGACGCGCAGAAGTCGGCGTGGCTGTCCAAGATCGCCGAGGGCACGGCCATCGCCACCCTGGCCGTCGACGAAGGCCCGCACCACCGTCCGGACAAGGTGGCCACCACCGTCGCCGGCGGCAAGCTTTCGGGCAAGAAGACCTTCGTGCTGGAAGGCATGGCGGCCAATGTGTTCGTGGTCTCGGCCATGTCGGGCGGGGCCATCGAGCTTTATCTGGTGGCCGCCGACGCGCCGGGCGTGACCCGCACAAAACTCAGCCTGGCCGACAGCCGCGGCGCCGCCAACGTGACGTTCGACAACGTGGCGGTCAGCGATGCTGACAAGCTGACCGGCGGGTCCGCCCTGCTGGAAAAGACGCTGGACCGTGCGCGGGCCGGTATCTCCGCCGAAATGCTGGGCGCCGCCGTGCAGGCGTTTGAGATCACGCTGGACTACCTGAAAACCCGTGTGCAGTTCGGTCAGGTGATCGGGTCATTCCAGGCCCTGCAGCACCGCGCGGCCAAGATGTTCACCGAGCTGGAGCTGTCGCGCTCGGCCGTCGAAGCCGCCCTGACCGCCATCGACAACGACGCCCCGGACACGCCGGAACTGGTGTCGCTGGCCAAGGCCAAGATGGGCGACACGTTCCATCTGGTGAGCAACGAGATGGTGCAGATGCACGGCGGCATCGGCATGACCGACGCCCACGATGCCGGGTTCTATCTGAAGCGGGCGCGGGCAGCGGAAGCGGCGTTCGGGAACCAGGCTTTCCACCGCGACCGGTATGCGCGGATCCAGGGGTATTGATCAGACTCTGATTGCGGTTTGAGTTTGGGGAGCCCCGTCGGTGAGAACCGGCGGGGTTTTTCGATGGGGGATCAGCAATGCGTCTCTATCACTTTGTGAATCGCGATTTCGGCTTCGACGATATCCGGCGTCGTCGCCTGAAGATTGCCACTCTCCTGGACCTAAATGACCCATTCGAGTTGCGCGGTGTCACCCTAAGTAGGCCCGAGCATCGACAGGCTTTTGCCCTCTTCCGCGACGAGTTCGCTGCCAAATATGGAATTTTGTGCTTCAGCCAAATTTGGAGCAGTCCGGTCCAATGGAGTCACTACGGAGAACGGCACCTCGGACTTTGTCTTGGCTTTGACTTGCCAGACGATTTGGTGGTCACGGTCAGGTATCAGCGGCACCTTCACCCCGAGAACCTGATCACCGCGCTTGAGGAAGCTGATGCAGATGACGCTCATCAGGCAATGATGAGTCTGCTGACAACCAAGTTTTCCCACTGGCGCTATGAGCGCGAGGTCCGCGCATTCTTGTGCTTGGATACTCCCGACCTGGAGAGCGGCCTCTATTTCTTGGATTTCGGCGAAAAGTTGGCTTTGAGAGAGATAATCGTCGGTCACAGTTCGACTGTTACTAGAGCCGAACTCGCCGACGCTCTGGGCAACATCCGTGAGCAAGTGGAATGCAAGAAGGCCAGACTTGCCTTCAAATCGTTCAACGTCGTGCGACAGGGTGACGCG
>JANORH010000099.1:0-14183 GCA_031415215.1 Alphaproteobacteria bacterium
TGGCCGGACGCCTATAAAGAAATCCTTATGTCCTGCCAAGTGTCAGCGATGGCCCTGGTCGGGACTCACGCGGTGGCGAATTCTGCGGCCTGCAAACCAGGCGCCAGCCGACACCGCCAGCAGACCCCCGAACAGCCAATCCCCAAACTGACTGTAAAGTGTCGGGACCGCAGGAGCGGGTAGACGCGCATCAATGATACCGGACTTTCCGAGGCCCAGACTCATGCCCGGCAGAATTCGGCCCTGAGCGTCAATCACTGCCGAAACACCGGTCGGCGTCGAGCGAATGATAGGTAGTCCCTGTTCGATGGCGCGGTAGCTTGCGATATTGAGATGCTGCCACGGGCCGCTGTTGGCACCGAACCATGCGTCGTTGGAAACGTTCAGGATCCAGGCGGCACGCTCGCGCCCGTCCGCCAGACCCGGGAACAGCGCCTCGTAGCATATCAGCGGCTGCACGGTGGGCAGCCCCGCCAGCTTGAGCGGGCGAGGCGGCGCACCTGGCGTGAAGTCCTCCGGCATGTGAACAAGGCTTCGGATGCCCCATTTGCCGGCGAGATCGCCAAGCGGCAGGAATTCTCCGAACGGTACCAGCCGGTGCTTGTCGTAGTAGCCGCTCACGCGAAGGACCTGGTCGTCGCGTCGAAACGCCATCAGGGTGTTGAAATATCGCCAGGAGCCATTGCCCGTGGCCTCAACGCGGTTGGCACCCATCAACAGCGTCTGCCCCGGTTTCAGCAAATCGCGAAGACGCTGCGCATAGGGCGATCCGGGCGCGATCAGGTCATCGATGACAGCTGGCAGCGCGCCCTCGGGCCAGATCACCACGTCAGGGACCTGCTTTGCCGGTGACAGCGTCAGGCGGGCATAATCCCGGATGATCTGATCAAGATTTTCGGGCTTCCATTTTTCTTTCTGGTCGATGTCGGCCTGAACAATCCGGATGACCGGAGCGTCCGGGGCATAGGTCGTTCGCGCCGACGCGGCCAGCCGTCCTGCGCCACCGGCGAAGAGCGCTATCAGCGCCACACCCGTCGCCATCATCGCGCCGGCCTGGGCCAGCCGGCGTAGCGGCAGTATGAGCAAAGCCGGCGCTGCGGCGACCGCCAGAGTGATCCAGCTCAGGCCATAGACCCCGACCAGGGCGGCAGCCTGAGACGGCGCGCTGCCCGCCCGCCAGCTTTCCCCGACCAGATTCCATGGAAACCCCGTCAGCACATGGCCGCGCAACCACTCGGCGGCGGCGAAGACGCCTGCGAACACCAGGACCTTCCAGAGGCTTCGCGGTCGAAGCGCGCGGTAGCAGAGACCGGCCAGACCCCAGAACAACGAAAGCCCGCCCGCCATCAGGACGACGGCAATGGGGGCCATCCAGCCATAGACCCGGGGGTCCACAAGGAAAGGCTCAGCGATCCACCAGGTGGACAACCCGAAGTAGCCCAGGCCCGCCAGCCACCCCATCCAGAATGCGGACCGTAGCGGCCGGGGTCCGGACACCGTTTCCAGTCTGAGCAGGATCAGGCTGTAGCCCAACAGCCCCGGCAACACACCGAAAGGCGGATGGACCAGGCCGGCAGCGAGCCCGGCCAGCAGAACGGTCAGCGAGGCATACCAGCGCGGACGGATCACCGGAATATCAGACCCCACGCAGCGGCTTGGGTTGCGCTCGGCGCACCCGCACCCGCTTGACCCGTCGAGGCGACGCGGCCAGCACTTCCAGCACATAACCGTCCGGATGCTCGATCCGTTCACGGCGCCTGGGCACGCGGCCCGCCAGAGCATTCACGAGACCCGCGACGGTGTCGATGTCCTCGTCCAGATCTTCGGGTGCCAGGTCGATGCCCTCGCCGATGGCCTGCTCAAGTTCCTCAAGCGGGGCGCGCCCGTCGACGATCCAGCCGTCGTCATCTTCGGTGATCGGCATATAGGCCTGATCATTTTCGTCGTCGTGCTCGTCCTCGATCTCGCCGACCAGGGTCTCGAGCAGATCCTCGAGCGTCACCAGGCCATCGACGCCGCCGAACTCATCGATGACCAAGGCCATGTGGATCCGTTTGGCGCGCATGGTGGTCAAGAGCTGGGTCGCCGACATCGACGGCGGGACATAGAGCACTTCGCGGACCAGATTGTGCCGACCCATCAGGACCTTGTCGTCAGGCTTGGGCGGTCGCGATTTGCGGGCCAGCAGCTTGAAGACGTCCTTCACATGGGCCACACCGACCGGCTCATCCAGGGTCTCCTTGAAGACCGGCATGCGACTGTGTTCGGCGTCCGCGAACCGCGCCACCAACTCAGCGAAGGTGCAGCCGCGCTCGACCCCGACAATATCGGCACGGGGTTGCATGACATCCTCGACCCTAAGCGCCTGGAACGCGCGGGCCTGAGCGACCAGTTCGCCGCCGGATTCGGTCAGCTGCCGGGGTGTCTCGTCGGCGGCCTGTTCAGCCGTGCGGCGAAAGAACGTAAACAATCCCGCGAGCCCTTGCCAGAGGCCCGGGGCGCGTCGACTGGAAGGATCAGGGTCGTTCATGCTCTCCCTCACCGACCAGATAGGGGTCGGGAACAGCCAATTTCGCCAGCACGGCTCGCTCGAGACCTTCCATGGTCTCGGCCTCATCATCGCCTATGTGGTCGTGCCCGAGAAGATGCAGAACGCCGTGTACGGTCAGATGTTGCAAATGGTGCGCGAACGGCTTGCCCTGCTCGGCGGCTTCGCGAACGCAAATTCCGAAGGCCATGGCGATGTCGCCGATCAGATTCTCCGGGTTCGGCAAGGCCGGAAAGGACAGGACATTGGTCGCCGTGTCCTTGTTCCGAAAGCGGTTGTTAAGATCGCGCACCGAGGCGTCGTCGGCGAGCAGGACAGTCAGGTATGCCTCCCGTTCAGACACGGGGCGAAGGACGACGGAGGTTAGCGCCATCTCGGCAGCTGCGCGCACCAGCGCTTCGGCGTCGGGGAGCGCTTCTATCCAGGCTGGGTCCTCGATTTCGATGTCGATCAAACTGTACGTCCGCGTCTGGACGCGTCCTCGTCATAGGCCCGGACGATCCGCTCGACGAGCGGATGGCGGACGACGTCTTCGGCTTCAAAGCGGGTGACGCCGATGCCTTTAACGCCCTCCAGCAGGCCAACCGCGTGGGCCAGGCCCGAATCGTTGGCATGGGGCAGATCTATCTGGGTGGGATCGCCGGTGACCGCCATGCGCGAGCCTTCGCCAATGCGGGTCAGCACCATCTTCATCTGCGCCCGCGAGGCGTTCTGGGCCTCATCGACGATGACGAACGCCTGGGCCAGAGTGCGACCGCGCAGGAAGGCGATCGGCGCGACCTCGATCTCGCCCTTCTCGCGGCGACGCCGAAGCTGCTCGGCACCCAGGATGTCGGTCAGGGCTTCCCAGACTGGCGCCATATAGGGATCCACCTTTTCATTCAGATCGCCCGGTAGAAATCCCAGCCGTTCGCCCGCTTCGACGGCGGGTCGCGAGACGATCAACCGGTCGACATCACCGCGCAGCAGCATGCCTGCGCCATGCGCCACTGCCAGAAACGTCTTGCCGGTGCCGGCCGGGCCAAGTCCGAACACCAGATCGCATCGTTCCAGCGCGTCCAGATACTTCGCCTGGTTCGGCGTCTTGGGCGCGACCTGGCCGCGCCGTCCGACGGGCAGCAGCTGGCCGGCGCTGCCCCGCCCGCCGGTTCCACCTCGCGCCTGGCCTATGGCCACGCGAACGTCCGCATCGCTGACCTCGAGGCCCTGATCGGCACGGGCAGCGATAGCCAGCACGGCCTTCTTCGCCTGATTGCGTCCTTTGGTATCGCCGCTCAGGGACACCCCCCCGCCCGGCGTCTCGACCAACACGCCAAACGCATCCTCGATGAGGGCGACGTGACGGCTATTCGTGCCGGCCACGGCACGAACCGCAGCATCGGACAGGGTGATGAATTCCGGTGTGCGGCTCACGCGGGTTCCAACGTCTGGGTAAGCGCCCCTGACAGGCTCATCCGCGCCGCACTCTCGATACGAACCGGCACGATCTGGCCGATCAGATGATCTGGCGCCGTGGCGTGGACCGCCTGCAGGTAGGGGCTGCGGCCAATCAGTTGGCCGGGATGGCGACCGGCACGTTCGAACAGCACCGGCAGGGTCTTGCCGACCTGGCTCTGGTTGAACGCGCGCGCCTGTTCATCCAGCAAGGCGTTCAACCGTGCCAGACGCTCGTCCTTGACCGCTTCGGCCACCTGGCCCGGCATGGCCGACGCCGGCGTGCCTGGGCGACGTGAGTATTTGAACGTGAAGGCCGAGGCGTAATTCACCTGCGCAATCAGCTGCAGGGTCGCCTCGAAATCGGCGTCCCGTTCTCCGGGGAACCCCACAATGAAATCGCCGGACAGCGCGATATCGGGCCGCGACCCGCGGATCTTCTCGATCAGGCGCACATAGCTTTCAGCTGTGTGGCCCCGGTTCATCGCCTTCAGGATCCGGTCGCTGCCGGACTGCACGGGCAGGTGCAAGTAGGGCATCAGGGCTTCGACCTCGCCGTGCGCGGCGATCAGGGCGTCGTCCATGTCGCGCGGATGGCTGGTGGTATAGCGGATACGATCAAGACCCGGGATCTTCGCCAGGCGCCGGGCCAGCCCCGCCAGTCCCTCGCCCGCGTCGTTGGCCCCGTTGTAGGCGTTGACGTTCTGGCCCAGCAGGGTGACCTCTCGGACGCCCTTGTCCGCCAGTGAGCACGCTTCGGCCTCAATGTCTGCGGCGGGTCGCGACCATTCTCCGCCGCGTGTATAGGGAACCACGCAAAACGTGCAGAATTTGTCGCAACCCTCTTGCACTGTCAGGAACGCAGTCACCCCGGTCGGGTGGCGCTCGGCGGTCAGGGCGTCGAATTTTTCCTCTGGCGCGAAATCGGCGGCCAGCCGCTCACCCCGGGACCGGTGGCTGCGGGCGATCAATTCGGGCAGCTGATGATAGGCCTGAGGTCCGACCACCAGATCGACGGCAGGCTGGCGCCGCATGATCTCCTCGCCCTCGGCCTGGGCGACACAGCCGGCGACGGCGATGGTCATGGTCTGACCCTCCGCGCGCCGCGCGTCCTTCATTTCGCGGATCCGCCCCAGCTCCGAATAGACCTTCTCCGTGGCCTTCTCACGGATGTGGCACGTGTTCAGGACGACCAGATCGGCGCTCGCCGGATCATCCGTCATCCCATAGCCCAAGGGTGCCAGCACGTCGGCCATGCGCTCGCTGTCATAGACGTTCATCTGACAGCCGTAGGTCTTGATGTAGAGGCGCTTGGTTGGCGCTGCGGTAGACATTGCGGGGTTATGGGGGCGAGAAGGGGGCGGCGCAAGTTTCGCCGGCCGCTCACTCCTCGATCGGCATGCCGTAGAGCTCAAGCCGGTGATCGACGAGGCGATAACCCAGCTTTCGCGCGATGGCCTCCTGCAGGGCCTCAATCTCGGCGTCAACGAACTCCACCACCTTGCCGGTTTTCATGTCGATCAGGTGGTCGTGATGGTCGTCGCTGTGCTCTTCGTAGCGTGAACGGCCATCACGGAAGTCCAGGCGGTCAATAATCCCTGCCTCTTCGAACAAGCGCACGGTGCGATAGAACGTGGCGATGGAGATGTGCGGATCCACCGCATGGGCGCGGCGATGCAATTCCTCCACATCGGGGTGGTCCGCTGACGTCGACAGGACGCGGGCGATCACCCGGCGCTGTTCCGTCATGCGCATGTTCTTCTCGAGGCAGAGCTTCTCGATTCGATCCGACACGCGATAGTCTCCGTTCCCGTCCAGTTAGCTCTAAAGCGCCGCCGCCGTCAGGTCGAGACGCATGACCAGTGCATCGGCCAGTCCGTCGATGCCGCGATCATAATAGGCCTTGCGCAGCCCCGCGCGCTGAAATCCCAGACGCTCATAGAGGGTGATCGCCGCAGGATTGGCGACGTCCACTTCCAGAAACATCAACTGAGCGCCGGCCTCTCGCGCCATGTCGATGGCGGCGTTCATCAGGGATCGGCCAACGCCGGTCCGGCGCGCCCAAGCGGCGACACCGACGGTGAGGATCTCGGCCTCTCCGGCGACGGTCCGGCAAATCACGACGCCGGCAGGGCCCCCGCTTCGCGCCAGAACCCCGAATATGCCCTCGCCGTCGAGCAGGTCTTCAAAATCGGTCTCGTCCCAGGGCTTGTCGAAAGCCTGGGCGTGGACGATCGCCATGACCGGTGCGTCTTCTGGCTTTGCCCTGGCGATATTCACGCGGGCAGCTTCGCGTCGGGCGCGCGCAGGTAGAGCGGTCGGATCGGTGTCACTGACCGCCCAGCCGCCAATCGCGCTACTAACCGGGCGTCACAGCCTTCGGGCGTCAGGCAGTCGGTGCCGGGCATGGAGGTCGCCAGCAACGGGGCACCGGAACCGATCAGGGTCAATTCGCGACCCATCGCCAGTTCCGCGAGGCGTGCCAGGGCGGTCCCGATCGGCAGTCCGTCGGGCGCCATCAGCGCCTGGCCGTTTTCGAACACCTGAAGGTACACCTGATCGCGTCGTGCATCGATGACGGCGGCGACCAGCCCGGTGGCTCCTGCTGCCAGAACGTCCAGTGTCCCTACGCCCACCACCGGGATGGAAAGCGCCGAGGCCAGTCCCTTGGCAAAGGCGATCCCGACGCGAAGGCCGGTGAACGATCCCGGTCCCACCGTGGTGCCGATCCGCTCCAGGCGATCAAACGCCAGCCCGGCGTCGGCCATTACGGCCTGGGCCATCGGTGCCAATTGCTCCTGGTGGCCGCGCGCCATAGCTACGCTGCGGTGCGCGAGCACGGTCTCACCGTCCAGCACGGCAACCGAGCAGGCATTCAGGCAGGTGTCGAGGCCCAGGACGATCATTCGGGGCGCAGTTAGCTGGTTCGGCGCGTCGCTTAAAGGGCCTGCTCGACCCTGGTCACTTCCGGGACGTAGTGCTTCAGCATGTTTTCGACACCGGACTTCAGGGTTGCCGATGACGACGGGCACCCGGAGCAGGCCCCTCGCATATTCAGCCAGACCACGCCGGTGTCGACGTCAAAGCGGTTGAACAGGATGTCGCCGCCGTCCTGGGCCACGGCCGGGCGGATGCGGGTATCCAGCAGATCCTTGATCTCGGCCACGATCTGGGCAGCGTCGCCCTCGTAGACGCCCTCGTCATGACCGCCGGCGTCGCTGTCGCCCACGTCGGCAAACAACGGCTGGCCCGAGGTGAAGTGATCCATGATCGAAGCCAGAATCGGGGCCTTCAGATGTGCCCAGTCCTCGTCGGCCTGTTTGCCAACGGTAATGAAGTCTGGACCGTAAAAGACCCGTGTAACGCCGTCGATATCAAACAGGTCAGCCGCCAGACGTGACGCGGCGGCTTCCTCCGGCGAACGGAAGTCCCGTGTACCTTCGCCCAGCACAGCCTTGCCGGGCAGGAACTTCAGGACCTCTGGATTGGGTGTGGCTTCGGTCTGGATAAACATAGCGACCTTAAATGGTGCTTCCTGCCCCGCTACGCAATCCCCGCGTTGGTGGTCAGGCCAGATCCGCGATCTCGTCGTCGGTCAGATCGCCGGGGACGATGGTGATAGGCACCTTGCGGGTGCCCCATTTGACGCCCTCCTTGGCGATGGAGGCGACCAGCGGTCCGGGGCCCCGGCCGCCGACGGCGGCGGCCAGCACCAGGATCTTGATGTCCGGATCGTCGGACAGCACCTGTCGCAGGGCCGCGCGGGTCGAATCCGCTGTCTGGATCAGGAACTCCGGCGGCAGGCCCGTCTCGGCCAGAACATACTCTGCGGAGAGTTGCAGGGCGGCCTCGGCTTCCTCGCGCTGCTGACGGGCGATCTCATCCCGCACGCCGGACCAATGCTCGAACACCGCCGGTTCGATGACCTTGAGCAAGGCCACGTAACCGCCGGTCGACCGCGCGCGACGGCAGGCGAAGCGCAGCGCCGCCTGGAACTCGGTGGACTCGTCCGCCACCACGAGGAACTTGCGCCGGTTGCTCATGGCGCGAACCTGCGGCGCCCCGGAGCGGTGCGCAAGTCAGCCGGCCCAGAAGCCCACGATCTTCTTGACCTCGGCCAGGGTCGGCGCGGCAACTTCGCGGGCGCGGGCGGCACCGGCGTCAAGGATGCGGTCGATCTCTGCGGGGTCGGAGAGCAGGCGGCGCATTTCTCCACCAATCGGGGCCATGACCGACACGGCCAGGTCGGCGAGCTTCGGCTTGAAGGCCCCGAAGCCCTGGCCGGCGAACTCGGTCAGGACATCCTGTGACCCGCAACCCGAGAGGGCGGCATAGATGCCGACCAGGTTTTCGGCTTCGGTCCGTCCCTTCAGTTCATCGAGCGTCTCCGGCAGCACCTCGGCGTCAGTCCGGGCCTTGCGGATCTTCTGGGCGATGGTGTCGGCGTCGTCGGTGAGGTTGATCCTGGAATTGTCCGAGGGATCAGATTTGGACATCTTCGCCGAGCCGTCGCGCAGGCTCATGATCCGGGCACCCGGGCCCTGGGTCAGGGCGTCGGGCAGCGGGAAGAAGCCGGGAACCCCGAAGTCGTGATTGAACTTGGCCGCAATGTCGCGGGTGAGCTCCAGGTGCTGACGCTGGTCTTCGCCCACCGGAACGTGGGTGGCCTTGTAGATCAGGATGTCGGCGGCCTGCAGCACCGGGTAGGTGTAGAGACCGACGCTCTCGCGTTCCTTGTGCTTGCCCGCCTTGTCCTTGAACTGGGTCATCCGGTCCAGCCAGCCCAGACGGGCAACGCAGTTGAACACCCACGCCAGTTCCGCGTGCCCGGGCACCGCCGACTGGGCGAAGATGGTGGCGACCTTGGGGTCAAGTCCGGTGGCCAGATAGGCCGCGGCGATCTCGCGAACCTGGCCTTTCAGCTTTGCCGGGTCCTGCCAGGCAGTGATGGCGTGCATGTCCGCCACGAAGATGAAGGTCTCCATCTCGTGCTGCAGGCGGGCGAATTTCACCAGCGCACCCAGATAGTTGCCGAGATGCAGATCGCCGGACGGCTGGACGCCGGAAAGCACGCGTTGGGGGCCCGCGTAAGAGGCTGGAGCTTGATCAGTCATGATGTGAGGCTTCTGAAGGATACGGACAGGCGGGCGCAAGGCCCGAAACGACGGTGGCTCAGATCGTCAGCGCCATCGCCGGCTATGGCGGGCGGCAGGACCGGGCTGGACGAACAATAACGTCAAGGCAGTCGACCTTTTTCCTTCAGATAGGCGACCATACTAGCCTGTGCCGCCTCGCTGGAAAAGCTGCCCTCCCCCAGTTGCCAGATGACGACCTTTGTCGTCGGGTCGCGGGCGCGGAGATGCTTGACCATGGCGGCCCATGATCCCTCGGCGCCAAACTCCACCCGACGTGACACGCGTCGGTCCAGAAGCTGGCTGAGCGTTTGCGGCAGGCCGTAGCGTCGATCCACGAAACTGCTGCCCACAACGGTCAGGCGGCCTGATCCCACCGGTTCAACCTTGTACTCACGCTGGGTGAAGCGTTCCTCGCCATGACTGAGATCACCTTGCCGCCGCAGAATGGCGACCAGGTCGGGATATCGGCGGACCTGTTCCCAGCCGCCCAGTCGCTCGCCGTCGGCGGGTTCGACGGGCAAGGGTGTTTCGGCGGTGATTTTGGTTGCCAGGACCTGGGCGACATCCTCGGCGGCATACCCCGTCCAGTGCGCATCGCGGCGGAAGTAGGCCTGACCGTCCTGAAGGTGCCGCCGTTTCAGAAGGGGCAGGGCATCAACCACGCGGATGCCGGAGGTTTCCAGCGATGCGATCAAGCTGTCGTAGCCCTTCGCGCGTTCAACCTCGAACTGGCGCAGGCGCGGAAGATGTTCGCTGACCACCCGGGCCTTGGTCGGCGTGACCAGAACGATCAGCTGTTGGCCCTGCGCCTTCAGCGCAGCATCCACCTCGACGACCAGCCGCGCACCTTGCCGGGCAGCGCTCTTGCGTTCGTCAACCAGCCGCTCCCAGCCTGGATAGAGCCAGCCCTCCGACCCCACCAGCACGTCCGCAGGCGGGCGCAGGAAGGCCGGCGCATAGGCCAGGATCATCAGAGCCGTCACCGCCGCCAGGATCAACAGCGACACCAGTTTACGCATAGCGGCCAGCCTCGGGCGACATCACCAGGATCAGCAGCATCGTCACGCCAACGGCGGCCGCACCCAACACCAGCGTCAGGCCTGGACGGCTGGCCAGGGCCCGGGACCGTCGGATGGGTATCTCGATGACCCGCAGGCTGACCGCCGCCAGGCCCAGGGCGCTCACTGCCAGCACCGCGCGCGCCGCCAGCCCCAGATCGGGTGCGACGGCGCTGGCAAAGATCAGGATCGGCCAATGCCAGAGGTACCAACCATAGGACAGCTGGCCCAAGACCTGCATCGGGCGCGATGCCAGACCGCGATTGATCAGGCCGGTGTCCGCGACCGCGAGAATGATCAGGCCGGTGCCGGTCACAGGTAACAGCGCCGCCCAACCCGGATAGAGGGTGTCGCGCGACAGCATGATCGCGGCCAAAGCAATGCTTCCTAGACCAAGCAGGCCGATCACGTCTCCGAGGCCGCGCGGTAGCGCCCGGTTTCGGGGCAGGGTCGCCAACACGCCGCCGACCGCAAACTCCCAGAGCCGTGTCGGAAGACTGAAAAACGCCGCCGTTGAGTTGACGGACGTCAGCTGGACCGAGGCCGCGAACGACAGGATCAGGACGACAGTGATCGCCGCGCACAACGCCGTTCGCCGCCCTGGAACAACCGCGAGCAGTAACGGCCAAAGCAGATAGAACTGCGCCTCCACCCCCAGTGACCATGTGTGCAGCACCGGATTGCGCGTCACCTCGGCGTCGAAATAGCTGAACGAGTCCGCGATGAACTGCAGGTTTGAGGCATAGCCTGCAGCGGCCATCGCAGCGGCCGTAAAGGATGCATGTCGCTGGTCCGGCGCGAGCGCCAGATTGGCGACGGCGCAGGCGATCAGCACGACCAGACCGGCCGGAAGCAGACGTCTGACGCGACGTGCATAGAAGTCCGTCAAGCTCGCGGGCTGGTCACTTTCGCGCGCCGCGACGATGAAACCGGTGATCAGGAAGCCAGAAATGACAAAGAACACGTCCACGCCGATGAAGCCGCCGGACACGACCGGCACGCCGATATGAAACAGGATCACCAGCAGGATCGCGACCGCCCGCAGGCCTTCGATGGCGGGCTGGAACGCCGGGGACGCCGCCGGGATCGCCGACGCGCTCAGAGCGGGTCTCCGGTGACCGGCGCCGCGACATCACCCTTTCGCCGCCGGAAAGCGGCCCGAGCCTCAGCGGGCGTGACGCCGCCAAAGGCGAACAGCAGGGCCGGATAGAGCAGCCCACCCGCCACGCACAGCAACAGCACCGCGATTTCCTTGGCGCCGAGGAAGCCGACGCCATCGCCCAGCGGTGCCTCCAGCAGCGGTCGGACGTGTGAGGCGGCGGCCACAGACAGGCCCAGCCCCAGGCTGGCGAGTGTGACACGGACCATCTTGCCCGAAGCGCGCACCGACGGCGTCCAGTGTCCCCTGGCGTGCAGCCGCGCCACCATCTGTGCGACCGTGATCCACGAGGCGATCGACGTGGCGATGGCGATACCCTGAAACCCGAAGGTGAAAAACAGAGCCACGCCCAGCGCGATGTTTACGCCCACCGACAACAGCGAGAAGTTCATCGGCGTCCGTGTATCGCCGCGCGCGAAGAACGCAGGCTGAAGGATCTTGATCAGCACAAAGGCTGGCACCCCCCACCCATAGTGGAACAGCAGCTTCGCCGCGTTTGCCGCGTCCTGGCTGGTGAATGCGCCACGCGTGAAAAAGCCGTCGGTCAGATATCCGGCCATGCCCATCAGCGCCGCCGCCGCCGGCAGGCTCAGCGCCAGGCCGAACACCACAGCCTGATCCATGGCCGCCTGGGTGTCGGCCGTATCGGCGGCCTGAAAGGACGTCGAGAGCCTTGGCAACAGCGCGACGCCAATGGCGACACCCACGAGGCTCAGCGGGAGTTGGTAGAACCGCTCGGCGATGTTCAGCCAGACACGCATCCCGGCCACCTGACTGGCCAGCATGGCAGAAATGAACAGGTTGATCTGGGTGGCGCTGGAGGCGATCACGCCGGGCACCATGCGACGGATCATCGCCTTGATCTCGGGCGTCAGTTTCAGGTGGCGGATGTGAATCCGCGCCCCACTGCGCCTGGCCCCCCACCAGCAGAGACCGGCCTGACTGACGCCGGCGACCAGCACACCCCAGGACGCGGCATAGGCGGCTTCAGTGGGATCGTGCTGCGGCAGGACGGCGATCAGCATCACGACGTTCAGCACCGTCGGATAGAAGCCGTAGATGATGAAGCGCCCGCGCGCCTGGAGCGTACCGGCGAACAGGGCGGCGATGACCATACAGGGCAGGTACGGCATGGTGATCTGGGTCAGGATCACCGCCAGCTTGAACTTGGCAGGGTCGGCCAGAAATCCGTAGCTGTAGGCCATCATCAGCCAGGGCATGGCCAGCTGGCAGGCGATGGTGATGGCGATGGAGGCCGCCGCCATGGTGGCCAGAGCATCGGAGGCGAACCGGTCTGCGGCTTCCTTGCCGTCAGACGCAAGCCGCTTGGCATAGTCCGGCACGAAGGCCGCCGCGAAGGCCCCCTCGGCGAACATGCGCCGGAACAAATTCGGAAACGCCAGCGCCGTATAATAGGCGTCCGCCGCGATAGTCTGACTGGCACCCAGTTTGGCGGTAATCACCAGATCGCGCGCCAGCCCCATGAACCGGCTGACCAGGGTCAGGCCGGAAAAGATCGCCGACGAGCGCAGCAGGCCCTGGCGCTTGGGCGGCGGTTCGGCGGCGGCGGGCGTTTCGGTCACAGGGTGTTGGTCGGCTGTGTCGGGAGCGGCGTCAACCTGGCGGATGGTATCTGACATCTGGTCCCGGATGAACGCCTGAAACCGGACGCGCGGAAGGTCCGCAATGGGGGATAGCCGACATAAGGGCCCGGTCGGCTATGTGCAGAAGCTAGTCTCTGGCAGATAGTGCATTGTGTGGGTCGCCATTCTGCTGGCTGCACCGTCCGATAGGTCAGACTCACCTTGATCTCCGGCCGTGGCGAGCCGGCCCGTGCCAGGAGGGGAAATGCAAAAAGTCGCGCAGATGGCGAAGAACGACAGGCTGTTTTTCCTGGCCTTCGTCCTGTTCGGCTGGATCGCGGTGGTGATGGGTTTCGGTCCCGTCGTCTGGAAGCGCTTTCAGGGATTATCTGACGGCCCGGCGTCCGTAGTCCTGCAAGTCCACGTTTTCGCCTTTGTCGGTTGGATGGCGCTGCTGAGCACACAGGTCTTGCTCGTTCGCGTCGGGCACACCGCGTTGCATCGGATCCTGGGTCTGGGCCTGGTTGTCTTGCTGCCCGTCATGGTCATTGCTGGCATGTGGACGGAGATCGAATCGCAGCGCCGCTCTGATCCTCAAACAGAAGACGACCTTAGATTCTTCGTTACGCCGCTCATCGAGACGATCCTCTTCGCAGGGCTGGCAATCGCAGCGTTCCTGAAGCGAAATGACCCGGCGTCGCACAAGAGGCTGATCCTGATGGCGACCAGTATTATCCTCGTCGCGGCGTTCAACAGATGGTGGGGCGAAGCCTTGGACGGCTGGCTCGGAGATGGGTACTGGGCCCCGATCTTGAGCAAATACTTTGGCCCCAACCTGTTGATGGCTTGCGGCATGGCTCACGATCTCAACTCAAATGGTAGAATCCATCGGACATATCTGGTTGCCGTGCCCTTGGTGGTGGCGGCAGAAATAGTCGCTGGCCTGATTTGGCACGCGGCTTGGTGGCCGGAGGTTGCGCGGCAGATAATCGGATACTGAACGAGCGCAGTTGATCGATGGACCGGTCTTCAGGGCCTGGATCAGTCGATCTGTGGCTTCGATCCCCGGGGCATGGATCCATTGATTGCAGACTTCGCGTAGGTCTGATTCGGGTCGGGATCGGTCTCAACGCCCGAGCCAGAAAGCAGACCTTGGCCAAGCATTCCACAATGTGGCTTGATCGACCAATTCTAGAGCAAACTGTGCAATCGCGGGCTCAATATGGCCCGTCATCCCGCGGCTTGTCCGCGGGACCCATCTTTCCG
>JANORH010000100.1:0-17627 GCA_031415215.1 Alphaproteobacteria bacterium
GCCTTGTTGGCAAGATCAGCGGGACTATCGGTGATCCCGCCGGACCAACAGAGCAATTTTACAATTTCAACTGGTTGGGTGGTTTTTTTCAAACGCGAGCAAGTCTGGCCGGCGCAGGTCCCGGAGCGGAGTTCACCTTTCAACTGAAGAGCCTCGATGGCTCGTACAAGTCAAATGTATTGCTTAACGACGCCAACGGCTTCTCGACTCTCTTTGGGGACAATCTGTCCAGTGGGCGATATCTGATCGGGCTTAGGGCTGGCGCCGTGCTTGACCCCGCCTTTACATTCGATTTCCTTACGCCAGTGGGCAATGACGGCGTGCCGGAGCCGTCCACGTGGGCCTTGCTGATCGTGGGGTTTGGCGGCGTAGGCGCGATGATGCGCCGGCGCCGGTCCGCAGTAGCCTGATTGCCAGATAGCCGAGGAAGGTTCTACCTAAGGCTGAACCGGATCGGGATGGTCACCGGCGCGCCCTCGATGGTGCGGCCATCGACGGTCTGCGGGCTCAGGCGGAAGTAACGCGCCAGTTTCAGCGCCGCCGCGCCGAAGCGCTCCTCTGCCGGCGTTTCAGAGACTACCCGGCAGGCTGTGAGGACACCCTGCGCCGTGACCGAGCACGAGATCGTTGCCTGGCCCTGAATGCTCCGGCGGATCGCGGATTCCGGATAGTGGCGCGCCATCTCTTCACCCGTGGGCCGATCCTGCCAGGTGGGATTACGGATCACGGGCGGCTCGACCGGCGCTGTCTTGATCGGCGTCGGCGGATCGAAGCCCGGTGGTAGCTGGCTGATGTCACGGACGTCGATGGGCCGAACCGGATCGACGGGCAGGGTCTCAACCGGGGCCAAGTTTGTGATGATCGGCGGCTGACGGGGCGCGATGGTCGGTGTCTTGGGCGTTGAAGCCGGCGGCGGCTTGTTGCGCAGCGTTACCATCTCGATGATCCGGGTCGGCGTTTCGACCTCGACGGGCGCTTCGGGGGCCGCAAACTGCTGGGTCGCCAGATAGATCATCACCACGGCATGGGCACCCAGAGACGCCACCGCAATGACCTTGGCGTTGGCGCTGGGGCCCGGACTGTGGGTGGCAGAATCGAACGGCTGAACGGTACGTGTGACCACGGAGTGCTCCTGTGTTCGAAGAAAGTACGGTCGTAATAAACTACGAGCGTAAGTCATCGTCAAGAGGGTGTTTCAGGTCGGGATTAGCCGCCCGTTAACCATAATCATCGATCTTTGAGACCATGAGCGTCCACGGAATCCGGGGCATTGTCGAAGCTGCGATCGACCGCGCCGCCAAGGCGACGGGCGTCGACTTCGGCTTCCTGATGAAGACTGCGGGCCGTGAGAGCAGCTTCAACCCCCGCGCCCAGGCCTCGACCTCGTCCGCCGCCGGTCTGTTCCAGTTCGTGGAGCAGACCTGGCTGTCGACCCTGAAACAGCACGGTGCCAAGCACGGTTATGCTGGCTACGCAGACCTGATCACCAAGGGCGGCGACGGTCGCTTTCACGTCAAAGACGGCGATGCGCGCCGCAGTGTGATGGACCTGCGGCTGGACCCCCACGCGGCGTCCCTGATGGCCGGCGAGCTGACCTCCGACCATGCCTCGTATCTTAAGGGCCGCGTCGGGCGCGCGCCCACCGGTGGTGAGCTTTATGTCGCTCACTTTCTGGGACCCCAGGGCTCAGCCCGCCTGATCGAGGCCGTGCAGAGTCGGCCTGGCACCTCAGCCGCCTCATTGTTCCCCGACGCCGCCCGCGCCAACCGCTCGATCTTCTACCGCGACGGCCGTGACGCCACGGTGGGCGAAGTCTACGGCAACCTGACCCGGGGCGGCGGCAAGGGTGATATCGTCGGCCCCGCGACCCCACAGATCGCACCTGACGACGGTTACATCCAGTTTGTGTCCAGCCGAGGCTCGGCCCGCCAGCAACAGGACGCCCTGATCTCCTTGATCCTCAAGGGCACCGACGGGTCTGATCAGAGCGCGGGCGGGACCAACCGCCTGACCAACTCCATCTTCACCAGCGAGATGCTGCGGATGCTGTCGGACAGCCGCGAGAGCTAAGGGCGGGCAGGGTGTTCACGCCGGTTAAACCGCAGCCCCCGCCGCCAGCATCGCCTCAATAGCCACCTCGCCGTAGCCCAGTTCCGCCAGCACCTCGCGGGTGTGTTCGCCCAGTTTCGGTGCGCGGGGCCGTACCGTGGCGTCGGCACCGGGGAACCTGGCCGGAGCGGCGGGGGATCGGAACGTTCCGCCCTGGCCGTCTTCGACGTCGATGAAGGCACCGGCGGCGGCGGCTTGGGGGTCGGCGGCGACTTCGGCGGGCGTCTGGACTGCGGACCAGACCAGATCGGCGGCGTCCAGGCGACGCGCGATTTCATCGAATGGCAGGGCGGAGAAGGCGGCGTCGAAGGCTTCCGTCAGGGGTGCTGCGTTCTGGCGTCGAGCTTTTCCGGTGGCGAAGCGCTCGTCGGTGATCAGTTCCGGACATCCGGCGACCTCGCAGAATTTTTCCCACCCGCCGCCGGAGCCCCGGGGATTGTGAATGAACCAGCGGTCGTCGGCGCTGCGGTAAAAATTTGACATGGCATTGATCGGGTTGTTGCGCGGGCGGTTGGACGCCAGCCGACCAAACTTCAACTGCACCGCCAGGTCCGAGCTGACCGTCCAGATGCCCGTGGCCAACAGGGAGGTCTGAACCAGCCGCCCGACGCCGGTCTTTTCCCGCTCATACAGAGCCGCCAGGATTGCCGATACCGTGGCCAGCGATGTGGTGTGATCGCCAAAGCCGGTGCGCAGCATGAACGGGTCCGTGCCCTTGGGCGCCATCATGTTGGCCACCCCGGCGCGGGCCCAGAAAGAGGTGACGTCGAAGCCGGGCTTGTGCGCCTCCGGCCCTTCGAGGCCGTAGCCGGTAATCACCGCATAGACCAGGCGCGGATGGGTCGCGCGCAGCGTCCCGTCGTCCAGGCCGTAACGCTTCAGCGAAACGGGGCGCACGTTTGTCAGGAACACATCTGCCGTCGCGGCCAGCTTGGCCAGCGCGTCGCGGCCCTCCGGCTTGGTGATGTCGAGCACGATCCCGCGCTTGCCGCGATTATCCAGGTCGAAGATCGGATTAGCGCCCAGGTCTGTATTGAGGTCGCCGAACACGTGGCGCATGGAATCACCGCCTGGCCGTTCCACCTTGATGACCTCGGCCCCCCAGTCGCCCAGGATGCATGCGGCACCGGGACCGGCGATATAGGCCGAGAAATCGACGATCTTGAGACCTTTGAGCAGCACGCTGACCCTCCAATGCTGGGACCATGCTAGACTGCCAGACGCCCACCCGGCTAGCGTCGGTTCGCCGTGTTGCGACAATCGATCAACTTTCCGGAAATACTTTGCCCACAGATTCGCACGGCAACCTCTCGTTAAGGTTCCGAGGCAATTGTCGACTCGTGGGACCCCGGTCCCGCTTCGGGAGGGGATTGGCCGGTTATGGCGACGACGCGCTCCGCGCTGACGGACGAAGACGTCCGGTCGTTGGTCAAGGGCGCTACGCCGGACGAACGCGCTCTGGCGGCCCGCAAACTGTGCGCCACCATGGACCGTGAGCCACTCAGCGACGCCGACCGCGAGTTGGCTGGCGATATCCTGCGAGTGATGGCCGCAGACGCGGCAGAGGTTGTCCGTACAGCCATCGCCGAGACCCTCAGGTCGTCCAACGTCGTGCCGCGCGACGTGGCATTACGGCTGGCCCGAGACGTTGAGTTGGTGTCCCTTCCCATGCTGGCCTGTTCTCCGGCGTTCACGGATGACGATCTTGCAGAGATCGTTCGGTTGGGCGGAGGGGTGCGCCAGATAGCCATCGCCAAGCGTCCGGAACTATCCCGGGTGGTGACTGACAGCATTGCGGAGCATGGCGGTGAAAGCGCGGTCGCCGCAGCTTGCGCCAATCCCGGAGCCGATTTCGCCGACAGCGCGCTGAGTCGGATTGTTGATCGCTTCCAGGCGTCGGAGCGGGTTCTGGACTCTGTGGCCTATCGTAATGTGCTTCCGCTCTCGATCACCGAGCGATTGATTACCCTGGTCAGCGATCAGGTGCGAGCGCACCTTGAGACCCACCACGCATTGACAGCCCAGATCGCCCTCGAAATCGCCACCGGCGCGGCGGAACGGGCCACGGTCGATGTTGTCGATCAAGCCGGGCAAACGGCCGACGTGAAGGGCTTGGTTACGCATCTGCGCGCCGAGCGGCGGCTGACCGCGTCCTTGCTGCTTCGGGCGCTCGCCCATGGGCATATGACCTTTTTTGAGTGGGGCGTGGCCGAGATGGCGGGCGTGCCGCATCACCGTACCTGGTTGATGATACATGACGCGGGGCCCCTGGGCTTGCGTGCCATCTATGAGCGTGCCGGATTGCCCGCCCGGCTGTTTCCCGCGTTCCGTGCTGCCGTCGATACGTTTCACTCGGTTGAGTTTGATGGCGGCCCGAAGGATCAGGAACGCTTTCAGGAACGCATGCTGCAGCGATTTCTCACGCAACCTGAAGCCGCCGCCCGCGAAGACGTCGACTATCTGCTGGATCGTATGAACCGTGTCGGGCAAGCCTCGGTTCCGGTGACCCGCGTCGCCTGAGGTGCTTGCCTGCGGGGCCTGTACACTCCAAGCTGGCGACATGAGTGAGCATCCCCAGCCGGCCGAGACCAAACTGTCGGCCACGATCCTTTTGCTGCGCGATACGCCGGCGTTTGAAGTCCTCATGGTCAAGCGCCATCATCAAATCGACTTTGCCTCAGGTGCCCTGGTGTTTCCAGGCGGCAAGATGCACGCCGGGGATCAGGACGCGGCCTGGGAACAGCACTGTACCGGTTGGGATGTCTTTGATGACGAGCAGCGGCGGTTACGGATCGGTGCGATACGGGAGGCCTTTGAGGAAGCGGGGATTTTGCTGGCCGAACGGCTGGATGGCTCCACGTTCGGTGAGGCCTGCGACCTCGGTGTTCGCGAGGCGGTCGATCGCGGTGAAATTGCCTTTGTGGATGTTGTGCGCCAACTCGGGGTCCGGCTGCGCCTCGACGCCCTGACGGTATTCGCCCGCTGGATCACGCCGGTGATGATGCCCAAGCGCTTCGATACCTGGTTCTATGCGGTGCGCGCGCCGTCTGATCAGGTGGCGGCTTGCGATGGCCGCGAGACCGTCGACGCCGAATGGATCGCGCCTGCCGAAATCCTTCGCATGGAGGCGGCGGGCGAACGCACGGTGATCTTCCCGACGCGCATGAACGTCCAGCTTCTGAGCGAAGCGGAGAGCGCCTCAGACTGCGTTGAACGGGCCCAGGCGCGGACCTTGGTCACCGTGCTGCCAACAGTCGAAAAGCGCGGCGAAGAGCGATATCTCGTTTTGCCTCTGGACGCCGGTTATGGTGATATCGCTGAACCGATGTCGAGGATCGGCGGGTAGGGTTTAAGCGCCGAACGCCTCGATCCGGCCTTCCAGTTCTTGAATCACGACTTTACCAACGGGATGATCCTCGGACTTGATGCTGTCGCGCACTGCCGCCTTGATCGATAGGATGTGAGCGTCGATCAGCGCGGTGGGGGCGGTCATCCGCTGACCTTTCTCTTCGATAAGGCGGCAAAGCAGGCCGGCGATCCGGGAAACCAGCGGAAAACCGTAGGTGGTGCCAAGACCCTTCAGGTCGTGGGCGCGCAGGTACAGTGACTCCATGTTCTCAAGGGTCGGTCCCTCCGCCTGGATCGTCGCGCGTGCGCCATCCAGTTTGGTGATCTCGTCATTGAGCCATTGGGCAAAGTTGCCGGAAAGGTTGGCCAGCGCCGCCTCTGCCTTGGCGATGGCAGCCGGGTCGATGCCGCCCCGGCGTCCGCCGCTGACGCGGTCGCGCAGCGTGTTTGCGCTTCCGGTGCTCTGATCAAATCGGGGCTGACTCACGGCGCTCTCCTAACGAACCGACCCAACCCTAGGGCGAACGCGTTAACGAACGCCGAAACGCCTCAGGTCCGGCGACCTGGCATCAGGCCGAAAACTGTTCGGCCAGTACGCGTTCTCCCAGGCTTCGACCGGCGTCGAACAACATGCAGATTGCTACGCTGCGATCCTCAGCGATGTAGACTTCCATCACATTGGGCGCCTCGAAGTTGTCTGCCACTGCGCTAACCGGGCGTTTCGGAGCCTCAAGGACCTCTAGCCGCATGCGCGCCGTGTGCGACAGCAGGGCCCCGCGCCAACGCCTGGGTCGGAAAGCACTGATCGGTGTCAATGCCAGGATCTTGGATTCCAGGGGAATGATCGGCCCATGCGCCGAAAGGTTGTAGGCAGTCGATCCCATGGGCGTCGAAATCAGCGCGCCGTCGCAGATCAGTTCCGGCAACCGGATCTTCCCGTCCACCGATATTCGAAGCTTCGCAGCTTGCCGGGTGGTGCGCAGCAGGCTGACTTCATTGAACGCCAGCGCTTCATGAGACTTGCCGTCGACATCCACCGCCTGCATCCGCAACGGATGGATCTCGGCCTGTTCGGCTGCGTTGATGCGACCGAGCAGGTCGTCGTCCGCGAATTCATTCATCAGGAAGCCAACAGAGCCCTTGTTCATGCCGTAGATCGGCTTGCCAGAGGCCATCAGGCCGTGGACCGTCTCCAACATGAACCCGTCGCCGCCAAGGGCCACGATCACCTGCGCCTCATCGACGCCGACGTCGCCATAGCGCGCCGCGAGCTTGTCGCGAGCTTCCTGCGCCTCCGGTCGGCTGCTGGCGACAAAGGTGAGGCGGGTGACAAAGGGCTTGTTTTTCATCTATCGCCAGAAATGCCGAACCGGAGCCGCATGTCAAACAGCTGTTGGCGTCAAGCCGGGGATAGCGCGTTGACGGCCTCTCGGAAGGCGGCGGCGGCCACCTCGGTGGTCACGGGCGCAAACGCGACTGCCGCCTTGCGAGCGCCCTCCGCGCCGCCCCCGGGCCTACCCTGGTTCAGTTTGCGGGTCATCTCGAGGATGTCCGGAAACGCACTGCGATCAATCCCGACCGCGACACAGGCCAGCGCCAGCAGTTCGGGCCGGTCAGAGTTCAGACCCGTATAGACCTGGACTGTTTCGAAACCACCCAGGGCACCCAGGGCGGCGGAGAACAGGCCCAGTCGACCTTCCCGAAGAGCGCGGATCAGATAGGCCGGTCGCAACTGACCAGCGGCGTGCAGCTTGTCGATCAGCCGCTGCTCCATGACGTCCAGCTCGCCCTCCCGCGCCGTCCGGGGCTGCGCCTCGAGCCCCGGTCCTGTGTGCGCATCTGCGACCGAGGCGGCGAGGGCTTCGTCGAGCGCGCTGGCATCCAGCTGGAAGCGATCCACCAGACCCTCCCGCAGAGCCACACCGACCCAGAAGTAAAGACGCCTCGCCAAAGTGTCCGTGAGCTTCGGATGCTCGGACAGAGGGGTCCGCATTGCCGCAACATGGCGTGAAATCTCGACAAGTTCATCCATGTCACTGGGCGATAGTTCGGCGGTATGATTGTTGGCCAGGGCAGTCAGGACTGCCGGTTCGGCCTGTTCAAGTATCGCGGCGACGACCGACTGGGCCAGGCTGGGTCGGCGGGCCACCTCGATCTGATGCTCGATGGTCGCTTCGACCAGCAGGCGGACCAGGTCGTGTTCGCCCAGCACCGGACTGAAGGCGATGATCGGGCGGGCGATTTCAATGTCGTCCAGCGCCAGGATGTTGACCAGGGCGTTGGGTGCCCAATCGGCCCGGGCCAGTCGCTGGGACAGCAGGTGCCGGATGCTGCGTTCGGCCTCGACGACCAGGCTCATGAAGATGGAACTCAGGAGGGCCTGGCTGGAGGAGGCTTTCATGGCCTCGCTGCCATTAGGCCCATCGCACAGGTCCACGATCGCCAGCAACAGGCGTTCTCGGTCCGCCGGCTGGCGGCTCCTGGCGAGATCGAGCAGACTTTCGCTGCTCATCGCGAGAATCACGACCGTGTCCCTCCATTCTAAAGTGAGCGCGGCGGCACCTAGAGTGAGGCGATGCCGTGAAGAGTTGCTTAAGGTAGATGTCGCCGAAGGAGCCGGACACTATGACGCAGCCGTTGATCGTGGCGCTTGACCAGGGAACCACCAGCACGCGAGCGATTGTCTTCGCCGCCGATGGATCCGCGCTGGCTGAGGCCAACCGGCCGTTGGAACAGCACTATCCTCAGGATGGCTGGGTCGAGCACGATGCCGAGGAGATTTTCGCGGCGTCGGTAGCGGTATTGAAGGAAGCCGTCGAACGATCCGGACGATCACTGTCTGAAATTGTCACCATAGGAATCACCAACCAGCGTGAAACGGTGGTGATCTGGGACAAGGCGACCGGCAAGCCGATCCACAAGGCGATCGTCTGGCAGGACAGGCGCACGGAGCCGATGTGCGAGGCTTTGCGCCAGGATGGGAAGGAAGGTCGGGTGACCGAAGTCACCGGACTGCTGCTTGATCCCTATTTCTCGGGCACCAAGATCTCGTGGTTGCTGGACACAGTGCCGGGCGCGCGCACGGCGGCGATGGCGGGAGATCTGCTGGCCGGCACCATGGATACCTGGGTGATCTGGAAGCTGACCGGCGGTCGGGTTCACGCCACGGACGCCACAAACGCATCGCGGACGCTGCTTTTCGATCTTCGAGGGGGTCACTGGTCTGCGGAGATGGGCGAGATGCTGAACGTGCCCCTGACGCTGCTGCCGGAGGTCAGGGACTGCACCGGTGATTTCGGTGCAACGGACGCGGCGATCCTGGGGCGGGAAATTCCTATCCGGGGCGTAGCGGGGGATCAGCAGTCCGCCTTGATGGGGCAAGGGTGCATTCGGCCGGGCGAGATGAAGGCCACCTATGGCACGGGCTGCTTCATGCTGCTCAACACGGGCGAGGCAGCGCCGGTGTCGCACGCGAGACTGCTGACCACGGTGGCGGCACAGATCGACGGACGCAGAACCTATGCGCTGGAGGGTTCCATCTTTATCGCGGGCGCAGCGATCCAGTGGCTGGGCGAAGGTCTGAAGATCGCCGGGGGTCCGCAGGCGGCGGAGGCTCTGGCGGCGCAGGCCAACGATGACCTGGGCGTGGTGATGGTGCCGGCCTTCACCGGGCTGGGTGCACCATGGTGGGATGCCGAAGCGCGGGGGGCGATCCTCGGACTGACACGTGACGCCGGGCTTCCCGAGATCGCGCGTGCCGCATTCGATGCCTGCGCCATGCAGACGCGCGACCTGATCGAGGCGATGCGCTCAGATGCGCCGACGGCCCTTGAAGGCGTGCCCGAACTCAGGATTGACGGCGGAATGGCCCGCAGCGCCTGGTTCAGCCAGCGCCTCTCCGATCTGACCGGCGTAGCCGTGGGGCGCGCGACCTATCAGGAGACCACGGCGCTGGGCGCAGCGCTATTCGCAGGGGTCGGCGCCGGCGTCTATCGCGATGTCGTCGAGGCTGCAGCCGCGCGGCCCACGACCGAGGCGTTCCAGCCCATCATGGCAGAGAATTCGCGAGCGCTGGCCTATGCGCGCTGGCGCGGCGCCGTCGCGAGGGTGCGCACGGAAAACCGATGATGGGGACGTTTGAACTACCCGATCTGGTGCGTGATACCGCTGCGGCTCTGGGTGGCGCATCTGCAGTCTGGATCGACCGGTTGCCCGGCCTTGTGCAAAGTCTTGAGCGCGATTGGGGGCTGTCAGCGGGCGAAACGTTGACCGGCGGATCTGCGGCGCTCGTCATCGCGGTCACCACGGAGGCTGGAGCCCCTTGCGTGCTGAAGCTGCTGATGCCGGGGCCTGAGGACTTCACGGGCGAAGTGCGGGCGTTGCAGCTGGCCGACGGGCGGGGCTATCCGAAGGTGCTGAATTTCGATCCGACCCGGCGTGCTCTGCTGTTGCCGCAGCTGGGCCGAAAGCTGGGGGCGGTTGGCGGCTCGGTCGAACACCAGATGGAGATCATCTGCGCAACCCTGAAGCTGGGCTGGGTGCATGTGTCCGATCCCGCCGCGATGATGTCCGGCGCGGACAAGGCGGCGTGGCTGAGCACCGCCATCCTCGATATGTGGCGCGCGCAGGGCCAGCCCTGTTCACCGGCAGTCATGGGTATCGCCGAGACGTTTGCCGCGCGGCGAGCGGCGGCGTTCGATCCAACGACCTCAGTGCTGGTCCACGGTGACGCCCATGCCGATAATCTACTGGAGGCCGCAGCATCGCCCACCGACTTCTTGCTGGTTGACCCCGACGGGCTGTTTGCCGAGCGCGCCTATGACCTGGCGATCCCCATGCGTGAGTGGAGCGAGGTGTTGCTGGCCGGCGAACCCCTGATCCTGGGGCGTGAGCGTTGCGGGCTTCTGGCACGGATGACGGGTCTGGACGCGGCGGCGATCTGGGAGTGGGGGTTCCTGGAAAGGCTCAGCACCGGTCTCTATTGCCTGAAACTGGGTCGACCCGAGTTGGCTGAGCCGATGCTTCAGGTGTCGGAGGCCTGGACCGCGCCATTCACGCCGTGAGGCGCACGGCGTGGATCGATCCCGTTGGCCGCTCGACCAGGCGACCGACAACCTTGGCCTCCGAGAAGCCCTGGCTCTGCGCCAATGTCAGCAGCGACGCCGCAGCTTCCGGGGCTGCCGCGATCAGCAACCCTCCACTGGTCTGAGGGTCGGTCAGCAGGTCGCGTTGCCAGGCAGGGAAATCCGCAGCCGAAGTGACCCTGTCGCTATAGCTGTCCCAGTTGCGCCCTGATGCGCCCGTGCGAACACCCGCGCGAAGCAGGTCCTCGACGCCCGGCAGCAACACCGCGCCATCGTTGAAAAGCTCGGCCAGCACCCCGCTGCCTTGCGCCATTTCCATTGCGTGGCCGATCAAGCCAAACCCGGTCACGTCGGTGACAGCGTGGACGCCTGGCTGGTCTGGCAACCACTGGCCAATCGTGTTGAGCTGGGTCGTGGTGCGGATCAGAGCCTCATACCCGGCCGCGTCCAGTCGATCCTGCTTAAACGCCGCGCTTAGAACGCCTACCCCTAGCGGCTTTGTCAGGATCAGGAGGTCACCGATCTTGCCCGCGCGATTGGTCAGCACGCGATCCGGATGGACCAAGCCTAGCGCCACCAGGCCATAGATCGGCTCGACACTATCGATGGAATGGCCCCCGGCCACCGGCACCCCGGCGGCGGCGCAAACCGACGCGCCACCTGCCAGCACGGCGCCTATCGTTGCCGCATCGAGTCTGGCGATCGGCATGCCGACGATGGCCAGCGCCATGATCGGTGTCCCACCCATGGCATAGACGTCGGACAGCGCGTTGGTCGCGGCGATCCGGCCAAATTCGAAAGGATCGTCCACCATAGGCATGAAAAAGTCGGTGGTCGCGACCAGAGCCTGGGTGTCGTTCAGACGCCAGACCGCTGCGTCGTCGGATGTATCTGTGCCCACCATGAGGTTTGGAAATGCCGCCGCCGCCGGCATCTTTGACATGATCTCGCGCAGTACGGCAGGCGACAGCTTGCAGCCGCAGCCGCCGCCATGGGCGAGGGACGTCAGGCGAACGGGGTCAGACATGGGCTCTCCACGGGCAGAAATCGGGCTATAGCACCCCTATGACCTTGCAGGTGACCGAGGATGTGACGGCGGCGGCTCTGGCGCGATTCGATCTGGTAATCGATGTTCGCAGCCCGGGTGAGTTCGCCTTGGATCACGTGCCGGGGGCGGTCAATCTGCCGGTGTTGTCCGATGCCGAGCGCGCCGAGATCGGCACGGCCTACGTCCAGGATTCGCGATTTAAGGCGCGGCGGCGGGGGGCGGCCTATGTGGCGCGCAATGTGGCTGCCCACCTGGAAGGCGCGCTGGCCGAGCGTGACGGTAGTTTTGCCCCACTGATCTACTGCTGGCGCGGCGGGATGCGGTCGAACGCCATGGCCACGATTTTTGACCAGGTCGGATGGCGTACCACCCTGCTGACCGGGGGATACCAGACCTATCGCCGCTATGTGACCCGGCGGCTCTACGAGGAAACACTGCCGCTTTCATTTGTGCTGCTTGATGGGCACACAGGTTCGGCAAAGACCGAGATGCTGGGACAACTGGAAGCACAGGGGTTGCAGACCCTTGATCTGGAAGGTCTGGCCGCGCACCGCGGATCATTGTTCGGCGCCTTGGCCGGCAACCCCCAGCCGACGCAAAAAGCCTTCGAGAGCCAGCTCCTGCGGGTGCTCGACGGGCTGGATCCTACGCGACCCGTGATCGCAGAGGCTGAGTCCAGCAAGATCGGAGACCGCATGGTCCCACCAGTCCTGTGGACGCGCCTGGTTGAGGCCCCTCGTATCGAGCTCGTCGCCGAAAGACCGGAGCGGGCAAAGTACCTCGTGCAGGCCTATGCTGACATGATCGCCGACCCGGTCGCCCTCCAGACCGCCATAGATCGCATGCCGGTCGTCCCGAGCCCGGAGCGCCGCGCCGCCTGGCAGACGCTGATTGATGCCGGTGCCTTCGCCGAACTCGCCGAAGCGATCATGGCGCTGCACTACGACCCGGCCTATGACCGCTCACAACGCAAACACGAGCGGCCGCTGCTTGCGGCTATCGACCTGGTCCCGACCGACCCGGTCAGTCTCGGTAACGCCACGGACCAGGTCGCCGAACTTGTGCGCACGCTTGACGTCGCATCGCTCCGGCGCGACCCTTAGAGGAAATCAGGATTGAGGGAGTTAGCCATGGCGGACGGTTCGGTCGCAGGCGTTCTATCGCTTCAAGGCAAGGTCAGCGCGGAGGAGTGGCAGGCTCGCGTGGATCTGGCGGCGCTCTATCGGCTGGTGGCGCTCTATGGGTGGGACGATCTGATCTACACCCATATTTCGGCGCGCATCCCCGGCCCTGACCATCATTTCCTGATCAATCCCTACGGGTTGCTTTTCGAGGAAATCACCGCTTCGTCGCTGGTGAAGATCGATCTGGATGGCAACATCCTTCAGGATACGCCTTATTTCATCAATCCGGCGGGGTTCACGATCCATTCGGCGATCCATGCCGCGCGGGAAGATGCAAAGTTCGTGATGCATCTGCATTCCAATGATGGCGTCGCTGTCGCCGCGCAGAAAGAGGGTCTGTTGCCTTTGTCGCAGCATGCGCTGATCGTCCTGCCGAGGCTGGCCTATCACGACTATGAGGGGATCGCACTCAACCACGATGAACGCGAGCGGCTGGTGGCAGATATTGGCGACAAGGCCCTGATGTTATTGCGTAATCATGGAACGCTGGCCGTAGGCGAGTCAGCCGCGAACTGCTGGGTCAACATGTACTATCTGGAACGCGCCTGCACGATGCAGGTCCAGGCTATGGCGGCGGGACGTGAAAACCTGCTGATGGCGCCTGAGGCGGCGCAGGCCGAGGTCCGCAGTCAGGTGTCGCGCGGCATCGGCGGCGCTCTGGCCTGGCCGGGGTCGCTGCGGAAGCTCGATCGCCAACTGCCTGGCTACGACGCCTGAGCCTGATGTGCTGACGGTCCAGGCAACCCGGTGTCTGTTCGCAGGCACCGGGCACATCTTGACGTCAGGTTTCAAAGCCGAAACGCAAAGCCATCCGCCTGTCACGGGACTGAGTGTATGGGTGATTTTCGTGCCTTGAGTAGATCGCCGAGCGTAAACCCCGGCGATGGAGCAACCCGGTTTGATCAAACGCCATTTCTTCCTCGTCGCCGCCGTCGTCGTGCTTGTCGTCATGGTGGTTCTGGGAGGCCTTAAGCTGTTGGGCGGCAAGGCGGATGCCCCTGTTGCAGGCGGCGGGCCGGGCGCGTCGGCACCCGGTGCGGGTCGACCGGTGACTGCTGGCGGCGGCGCGGCGCGGCGCGGAGGGTTCGGTGGACCGACAATGGTGACGGTCGCCGTGATCCAGCCTCGCGTCTTCGAGGACACTATCGAAGTTCTGGGCGTCGCCAAAGGTCGCCAGTCGGTGACCCTGACGGCCGCGACCACCCAACTGGTAGACCGCGTGCGTTTTACTGATGGACAGAGAGTGGCGCGGGGTGCCGTCCTTGTTGAGCTTCGGGACACTGAACAGGACGCCGGTACAGCCCAGGCTGAAGCCCGTCTGGTGCAGGCCCAGCGCGCGTATGACAGGTTCAAAACCCTCGGTGACAAGGGGTTCGCGTCAAAGGCGGCGATCGACCAGTATGAGGCCTCCTGGCGCTCGGCGCAGGCAGATGTGTCAGCGGCCAGAGCGCGGCAGAATGATCGGCTGATCCGGGCCCCATTCGCCGGCGTGGTCGGCTTGTCCGACGTGGCACCGGGGGCGCTGGTAAATCCCGGCGCACCCATTGTGACCCTCGACGATGTTTCCGCGATCCGCGTCGATTTTCAGACGCCCGAGCGATACCTCGGCCAACTGCGACAAGGCCAGTCTCTGCTGGCCACCGCTGACGCCTATCCAGGGGTCACCATCGCCGGCCGGATCGCCAAACTGGATACGCGGGTGGACGAGCGTACCCGAGCCATCACGGCCCGGGCGGAGTTTCCTAACGCCGATGGGCGGCTCAAGCCCGGCATGCTGATGCGGGTCGGCATCTCCCGCGGTCAAAGGACCAGTCTGAGTGCGCCGGAAAGCGCCGTCGCGGTCCAGGGCGATGCGGCCTACGTCTATGTCCTGCGCAAGATGGGTGAGCGGACTATGGTCGAACAGCGGCCGATCCTGACCGGGTCACGCCAGATGGGGTTCGTCGAGATCCGCGAGGGCGTCAAAGTCGGCGAGGAAATCGTTGCCGATGGCCTCAACAAGATTCAGCCCGGTCAGCCGGTCCGTATCGCCGGTGCGCCCGGCGCAGGTCGGGGAGCGCAGAGCGGTGCTCGCCCCGTAACGGCGCGGCCAGTCGGATGATGCTGTCCGACATCTCCGTCCGCCGCCCGGTCTTTGCGGCGGTAGCAGCGATCATCCTGTGCGTGGTCGGGTTCGCCTCGTTCCAGGCGTTGACCGTGCGCGAATTGCCCAGCGTCGATCCGCCGGTCGTCAGCATATCCACGTCCTATCGCGGCGCATCTGCCGAAGTGATCGAGGAACGGGTCACGGAGCTGATCGAGCGGCAAGTCTCGGGGATCGAGGGGATTGACCGTGTCAACTCCGCATCCCGCGACGGCTCATCCCGCATCAGCATCTCGTTCAAGCTGGACCGTGATCTGGACGCAGCCGCCAACGATGTGCGTGATGCTGTCAGCCGCGTGACGGCGCAATTGCCCGAGCAGGCGGACCCGCCCCAGATCGTCAAGGCGACGGCTGATTCCTCACCGATCATGTTCCTGAACTTCACATCGCAGACGATGAACCGCCTGCAGTTGTCGGATTACGCGCAGCGGTTCCTGGTGGAACGTCTGTCCACTGTGCCCGGCGTCGCATCGGTGGGGGTCGGAGGCGCGCAATTCTATGCGATGCGCATCTGGTTGAACCCGGACGCGATGGCGGCTCGCGGGATCACTGTTGAGGACGTCGAGACCGCGCTCAACACCCAGAACGCCGAACTTCCGGCTGGGTCGCTGGAAGCGCCCACCAAGGATTTCACGATCCGCGTCGCCCGCGGCTATGCGACGCCAGAACAATTCGCCCTGATGCCCATCGTGCCGTCCCGAACGGCATCGCAGACATCGGGTTCGGCCGCGATCGGCGGCACAGCGGCGTCGGCTGGCGCGGCACAGGGCGCGGTCCGCGATGTCACGTCGGCTACCGCATCACAGGGCTACATCACGCGGCTGGGTGATATCGCGCGCATCGAGGAAGGTCCGGACGAGCGGCGCCGGATCTTCCGGTCAAATGGGCGCGACATGGTCGGCATCGCGATCACCCGCCAGAGCCAGGCCAACGACCTGGATATCTCCGACGGCGTGCGCACTGCACTGGTCGAGATCAATGCTGGCCTGCCCAAGGGCACCCGGCTCGGGATTTCGGTGGACTACACCAGCTTCACACGTGACGCGATCCGCGAGGTCTGGATCACCATGGGTCTGTCATTGGGGCTCGTCGCGCTGGTGAATTTCCTGTTTCTGGGCACGATGCGCGCGGCGATCATCCCGACCATCGTGGCACCGATCTGCATCCTGTCGACCTTTATCGTGTTGGCCCCGTTGGGGTTTTCGATCAACCTGTTGACCTTGCTCGCCCTGGTGCTGGCCATTGGTCTTGTGGTCGACGACGCCATCGTTGTGGTGGAAAACATCCAGCGCCGTGTCGACGAGGGAGAGCCCCCGATCGTGGCGGCGCAACGCGGCGCGCGTCAGGTATTTTTCGCGGTGGTCGCCACGACCATGGTGCTGATTGCGGTGTTCGCTCCGCTGATGTTCCTGCCGGGTTTCGTGGGGCGGTTGTTTGTGGAACTGGCCGTGTCAGTTTCTGCCGCAGTCGCTTTTTCCGCCATTCTTGCGCTCTCGCTATCTCCCATGCTGGCCTCAAAGCTGCTGCGGCCCGCCAAGGGCGAGGGTTGGCTGGCGCGGAACGTAGACGCTGGAATGCATCGACTGAAGATGTCGTATCACTCATCGCTAGAGGCGATGCTGGGCCGCAGAAGCGTGTCGATCCTAACATCGCTCCTGGTGCTGCTTCTGGGTGTCGCGGCGTTTACGGTCTTCAGCGCTCTTCCGCGTGAGCTGACCCCCGAGGAAGATCGCCGCCGTGCCAGCTTGAGCTTCTCCGGACCAGAGGGCGCGGGCTTCGACTACACCATTGCTGCCAGCCAGAAGGTGGAGCGGATCCTCAGCCAGTACGTCAAGGATGGAACGGTCGAGCGGTATGTGTTCTCGATGCCTCGGTTCGGCAATAATTCGTTCAATTCCGGTGGCGGCAATATCATTCTGTCACCGACGACCAAGGTCACTGCACCTGAACTGGCCGCCAGGCTAAATGGTCAGCTGTCGTCGGTTACGGCCGTTCGCGCGATTGTCTCTGCGGAAGGTGGCCTGCAGCGCGGTGGACCGGGCGGTGGCGGCGGGGGTGGTTCCAGCTTCCAGCTTATCGCCACAGGGTCTGACTATCCGGAGATCGCCCGGTGGATCCAGCCACTTCTGGCGGCAGCGAACGAGAACCCTGGTCTGGGGCGTCCTCGCCTCGACTATGAGCCAACCAGCCCGCGCGTCGTGGTCAGCATCGACCGTGACAAAGCCGCAGCGCTGGGCGTCTCGGCGCAGGCGGTGGGCCGTGCGCTGGAGACCATGTTCGGGTCCCGTCGGGCCACGACTTACATCAAGAACGGCCAGGAGTACGACGTCCTGCTGCAGGCCGAGCGCGACCGGCGACAGACTGAAGGCGACCTTGACAACCTCTATGTCCGGACCAGTTCCGGAAAGGTGGTCTCGCTTGCCAGTGTCGTGACCACACAGGTGCGGGGCGACACGCCGGATCGTGCGCGCGTTGATCGACTTCGCTCGATCAGTCTGTCGGCCCAGCTGAACCCCGGTTACAGTATGGGCGAGGCGATTGATTTCTTCAAAGCCGAGGCGGCCAAGCAACCCGGTTCGATCACGTTGAAGTGGGGCGGTGGCGCCCGCGACTATCTTGAAGCCACGGGCTCTGTTGGGCTGGCCTTCGGGATCGCGCTGTTACTGGTGTTCCTGGTGCTGGCGGCGCAGTTCGAGAGCTGGATCCACCCG
>JANORH010000101.1:0-6141 GCA_031415215.1 Alphaproteobacteria bacterium
CCAGGCGCGCAAGGCCGGCCTCGACATGGACGACCTTGGCGCGCGAATGGCGGCTGAAAAGGCGTCACTGACCGCCGCCTACAAGAAGAGCGGCCTGCCAGCACCGGACATGACCACCATGCGCGCGGTCGGGGTGTGACGCGCCGATCTGGCAATCCCTGGATGTCCATCGGTTTCGACGCCTGGCGTCTCGGCTTCGACACCGCGACGGTGGTGGGCTTACGCACCTTGGCCATCGCCCGCGGCGGGCCTGAGGGTGAGGCCGAGACGCGGCGGATGGTGGCGGAAAAGGTTGACGCAGGTCTGGCTCTGAGCGGATTGGCCATGACGGGCCGTCTGGGTCTGACGCCCGCCAGCACCTCGGCGCGCACTCTTGCCCACCTCCAGCGCAAGGTCAGCGCCAACCGGCGTCGGCTGACCAAGGGCTAGGGGTTGCGGAGGGCAGGTTCTAGCCGTCCTGACCGCCCCTAATCCGCGTCCATCTTCAGCGCGGCAATGAACGCTTCCTGCGGAATTTCGACCTTGCCGAACTGGCGCATGCGCTTCTTGCCGGCCTTTTGCTTGTCCAGCAGCTTCTTCTTGCGGCTGGCGTCGCCGCCATAGCACTTGGCCGTCACGTCCTTGCGCAGCGCGCGCACGGTCTCCCGCGCGATGATCCGGCCGCCGATCGCCGCCTGGATCGGGATCTGGAACATGTGCGGGTTGATCAGGTCCTTCATCTTCTCGACCATGCCGCGACCCCGGGCCTCGGCGCGGTCGGCGTGGACCAGCATCGAGAGCGCGTCCACCGGCTCGGAATTCACCAGGATCGACATCTTCACCAGGTTGCCGACCTTATAGTCCTCGATGGAATAGTCGAACGAGGCATAGCCCTTGGAGATCGATTTCAGCCGGTCATAGAAATCGAACACCACCTCGTTCAGCGGCAGATCATAGACCACCAGGGCGCGTGATCCGACGTAAGACAGCTCGCGCTGGGAGCCGCGCCGGTCCTGGCACAGCTTGATCACCGATCCCAGATACTCGTCCGGGGTCAGGATGGTGGCCTTGATCCAGGGCTCGGCAATCGAGGCGATCTTCACCGGGTCGGGCAGGTCGGCCGGATTGTGCAGCTCCATCACTGACCCGTCGTTCATGCCGATCTTGTAGACCACGCTGGGCGCCGTCGCGATCAGGTCCAGGTCGAACTCGCGGCTCAGCCGCTCCTGAATGATCTCCAGGTGCAACAGCCCCAGGAACCCGCACCGGAACCCGAAACCCAGCGCCGCACTGGTTTCCATCTCGTAGGTAAAGCTGGCGTCGTTCAGGCGCAGGCGGCCGATGGCAGCGCGCAGGTCCTCGAACTTGGCCGCGTCCACTGGGAACAGGCCACAGAACACCACCGACTGCACGTCGCGGAAGCCGGGCAGGGCGGCGGCGGCGGGCTTCTTCTCGTCGGTGATGGTGTCGCCGACCGCAGCCTGCGCGACTTCCTTGATCTGGGCGGTGATGAAGCCGATTTCGCCGGGACCAAGCTCGGTGACGTCTGTGCGCTTGGGCCGGAACACGCCGATCCGGTCGATCAGGTGGGTCGAGCCCTGCTGCATCATTCGCACGCGTTGTCCGGCCTTAAGCGTACCGTCGATCACCCGGACCAGCACGATCACGCCCAGATAGGCGTCGTACCAGGCGTCAACCAGCAACGCCTTCAGCGGCGCGTCGCGGTCGCCCTTGGGTGGCGGCAGACGCTTGACGACCGCCTCCAGCACCTCGTGGATGCCCACGCCCGTCTTGGCCGAGCACAGTACCGCGTCCGAGGCATCCAGGCCGATGACATCCTCGTTCTGCTGGCGGATCCGCTCGGGCTCGGCGGCGGGCAGGTCGATCTTGTTGAGGACCGGGACGATCTCGTGATTGTTGTCGATGGCCTGATAGACGTTGGCCAGCGTCTGGGCTTCCACGCCCTGACTGGAGTCTACCACCAGGATCGAGCCCTCGCAGGCCGCCAGCGAGCGCGAGACCTCGTAGGCGAAGTCCACGTGGCCCGGCGTATCCATCAGGTTGAGAATATAGGTCTCGCCGTCGTCGGCCTTGTATTCCAGCCGCACCGTCTGGGCCTTGATGGTGATGCCGCGCTCGCGCTCGATGTCCATGCTGTCGAGCACCTGCTCGGTCATCTCGCGCTGGGTCAGGGCGCCGGTCTCCTGGATCAGGCGATCGGACAGCGTGGACTTGCCGTGGTCGATGTGGGCGACGATGGAAAAGTTGCGGATATGGGAAAGGGGGGTGCTCATGGCGCGCCGCGTTTAGCACATCTCGCGCCGCAACAAAGCTGCCCTCAGATCGTGGTTAATCGGGCGTTAAGGCACGGTGCGGCATTGAGAGCTGCAGGGCGGGTTTTGATTCACCATTTCGGAGGCCTGAGAGCGCCCATGGACCGACGCAAACTGATCGTAACGGGACTGGTGGCGCTGGGCGCACCGACCCTGGTTCAGGCGCAACCGCCCTCGGAGGGCGCGCTGCCGCCGCCGGGTGCCCAGGCGACCTATCCCTCCAATACCCCCAGCACCTACAGCCAGGACGAGATTGTCACCAACGTCTCGGATTTCCTGGGCGTTACCGCCGAATCGGCGGGCGCAGCGGTCGAGCGGTTGTTTTCCAAAAACGGCAAACCCACCGCCTATATCGCCGGCGAAGAGGGCTCGGGCGCCTTCGTGGTCGGTGCCCGTTATGGTCGCGGCCTGCTCTATATGAAGGACAAGCCGCCGATGGAGGTGTTCTGGCAAGGCCCCTCGGCCGGCTGGGACTTCGGCGGCAACGCCAGCCGGGTCTTCACCCTGTGCTACGATCTCCAGGTTCCGGAAACGATCTTCCAGCGCTTCCCCGGCGTGGAGGGCACGGCCTACCTCGTGGGTGGCCTGGGCGTGAACTACCAGCGTGCCAACGGCGTCACACTCGCCCCCATCCGCGCTGGCGTCGGCCTGCGACTGGGTGCCAACGTCGGCTACCTGTCCTACTCCCGCAAACGGCACGTCTGGCCGTTCTGAGCGATCACCGTCCGTCCAGGCTAGGCCCCACCCGCTGGGTCGGGGTGTCGAACAAGCCGCGCCCCGGCACATGGTTGAGCTCCAGACGGATGCCGTCCGGGTCCTCGAACAGCACCGAATAGTAGCCGGGCGCCCAGGGTTCTTCCTGCGGCGCATGGACGATCTTCGCGCCGATTTTCACCAGGAAAGCATAGGCCTCGTCGATGTCGCTACGGTCTCGTACCCGCCAGCACTGGTGATGCAGGCTGCCGACCCGGAACTGGGCATAGGCCGTGCCCGCATGCGCCGGGTCCGGACGACGAATGCCAAAGCCTGTGCGCCCGCCGACGCAATAGTAGGTGTCTGCGCTGTCTGCGACTTCCTGCAGGCCCATGAAGGGCAGCAACTGGCGATAGAAGGCCACCGAGGCCTCGAAATCGCCGGCGGTGATGAAGGTGTGCGCGACGCCGTTGATTTCCACGGGAAGTCCTCAGTGCTTTTCGGTCTTGCTGGCCAGCCAGTCCATCAGCGCCAGCAGCACGCCGGAGACCACGAAGACCAGATGGATTCCCACCAGCCAACCCAGGTGCCGGTCGGAGATGTCCTTGCCCTCGGCCAGCTCCATGAAGGCCTTCAGCAGAGCGATGGCGCTGATGGCTACGATGGAGGCCACCAGCTTCAGCTTCAGGCCCGAGAAATCCACCGTGCCCATCCAGCCGGGACGGTCCTCATCGTTGCCGGTGTCGATCTTCGAGACGAAGTTCTCGTAGCCGGAGAAGATCACGATCAGCAGCAGATTGCCCGCCAGCGACAGGTCAATCAGCGTCAACGCCATCAGGATCGCGCCTTCGGGTGACATGGTACCGAGGTGCGAGAGGTCCGTTATCGCTGCCTTAACGAACACCACCAGCAACGCAGCCAGCGCGACCACAAGCCCCACGTAGAAGGGTGCCATCAGCCACCGCGACCGGAACAGCCACATCTCGAGATGGCGTTCCAGGGCAGGTTTGCGGCTCGGCTTGCCTGGAGGCGTCGGGGTACTGCTCATGATAACCCTTGTTAGCCGCTAAGCGATGTTGCGCAAGCCAGCCCGGCGTCAGCTCCTAAGCTTCGCCCCCACGGCTTTCTCCGCCGCTGCCACGATCCGCCCCGACAGTCCGTCGATCTCGGCCTCGGTCAGGGTCTTCTCGCGGGGCTGGATGACAACCTCGACGGCGACCGACTTCATGCCCTCAGGCACGCCTGTGCCCTGATAGACGTCGAACACGCGCGCCTCGGCGATCAGCGTCTTGTCGGCTCCCAGGATCGGGCGGACCAGGTCGCCGGCGGGCGTGTCCGCGCCGACCAGCAACGCGAAGTCGCGCCGCAGCGGCATCAGCGTGGACAGATCCAGTGCGGCCTTGGTTTTCACGCCCTTGCGCTTGGGCTCGGGGATCGCATCCAGGTTGATTTCAAACGCCAGCATGGGCCCATCAGCGTCCAGCGCCTTCAGCACACGCGGGTGCAGTTCGCCAAATTCGGCGATGACGAGCTTGGGCCCTAGCTGCAGGCGCGCCGAGCGGCCGGGGTGCCACCAACTCGCGTTCTGCCCCTGCACGACCTGCAAACCCGGTGCCCCCAACTCATCCAGCAATGCCAGCAGGTCGGCTTTCAGATCGAACAACGGGTCGCCCGACGCCTTCTCCCAATGCTTGGGCGCGTGCGGCGCGATCAGGGCGGTGACGGCGGTCCACTGGTCGCCGGGCTCGTCACCCCGGAAGTTGGGGCCAACCTCGAACAGCGCAGCGTCGGCGAACCCCTTGCGGGCGTTGCGGGCGGCGGCGTCGATGAGATTGCCCAGCGCTGACGGTCGCATGGTGTCCAGATCGGACGCGATCGGGTTGGACAGCACCAGTCGCGCGTCACCACCGCCGAACATCTCCGCCCAGGCTCTGCGCATGAAGCTCCAGCTCAAAGTCTCGGCGTAGCCGCGCGCCGCCAGGGCCCGACGGGCATTGCGCATGCGGGTCTGGCGGATCGTCAGCGCGCCGCCTGGCGGTCGCGCAATCGGCGGCAACGGGGTCGATGGCAGGGCGTCGAAGCCTTCGATCCGGGCGACTTCCTCCACCAGATCCGCACGACCCTCCACGTCGCGACGCCAGGACGGCGGCGTGACGCTATGGCCATCGATCTCAAAGCCCAGCCGGGTCAGGATCTCGTCGATCCGCGCAGGCCCTACATCCAGACCCGACAGCTTCTTCACAAACGCCCGGTCAAACGCGATGGATTGCGGCGGCGCGGGCGCATGTCCGGCCACCCGCACTTCCGATGCCACACCCCCGCAAAGCTCAAGGATCAGCGCCGTCGCCAGCTCAAGGCCGGGCACCACAGAGGCCGGGTCGACCGTGCGGGCAAACCGGTACTGGGCGTCGGAGTTGATGCCCGTCGTGCGCCCGGTCTGGGCGGTGCGGATCGGGTCGAACCAGGCGCTTTCCACGAAGACGTCCGTGGTCGCCTCGGAACAGCCAGTGGAAATGCCGCCCATCACGCCGCCGATACCGATGGCCCCGGAGCCGTCCGCGATGACACAAATCTCCGGCGTCATAGCATAGGTCTTGCCGTCGAGCGCTGCGACCTGCTCGCCGTCCTGCCCCAGCCGCGCCTGGATCATGCCGCCACTCAGCTTGGCCGCGTCATAGACGTGCAACGGCCGGGCGCGGTCGATGGAGATCAGGTTGGTCACATCCACCAGCGCGTTGATGGGCCGCAGACCCACCGAAATCAGCCGTTGCTGCAGCCAGGCCGGCGACGGCCCGTTCTTGACGCCCTTGATCAGCCGGCCAGAGAACACCGGACACGCATCACCATCGACGCTGATCTCGATGGGACAGGGGAACGCGCCCTTTACCGATGTGGCGGTGTCCGGCTTAAGCGTGCCCAGGCCCGCCGCCGCCAGATCGCGGGCAATGCCGCGCACACCCAGCCAGTCGGGCCGGTTGGGCGTGACCTCGAAATCAATCACCGCCTCCAGACCCAGCACGTCGGCGGCCAGTGCCCCCACGGCCAGATCGTCGGCCAGTTCCAGAATGCCGTCCGACTCCTCGGCGACCTCCAGTTCCTTCGCCGAACACAACATGCCGTGGGACACCACGCCGCG
>JANORH010000102.1:0-11470 GCA_031415215.1 Alphaproteobacteria bacterium
ACGACCAGCAGCATCACAACGGTGACGGCCGCCGCCATCACCCCGATCATTGTCCCGAATTTCATGTGCGCCTCGCCCCCATGTCGCGCAGAGTGGCAAGCAGGCCTCGGCAGCGCGTCCCCCGATTGGGGGCCTTGAATCAGACTTGCCAACTCAGAACAATTACGGAACATTGTGCAGATGACGCACTTTAGCTCCGTCGAGGAAATTTCCACCCCGTCCGATTTGTGGCGGCCGCATCCCGTCGCGCGACCTCACTACGCCGGCCATCGCGAGCGGTTAAGGGATCGTGCGATGGCGGGCGGTCTGCCCGCCCTGCCGGACTATGAGGTGTTGGAACTGCTGTTGTTCCGCTCGGTCCCGCGCGGCGACGTCAAACCCCTGGCCAAGCAACTACTGGCCAGATTTGGCTCGCTGGGTGCCGTGCTGGGAGCGACTGCGGAAAACCTGCGCACCGTCGCAGGCGTCGGTGAGGCGGTGGCCCTGGATCTGAAGCTCCTGCACGAGGCCACACTGAGAACTGCACGGGAGCAGGTCGTCAGACGCCCCGTCATCTCCTCCTGGGCCGCCCTGCTGGCCTATGTGAAAACCGCGCTGGCTCACGAGACTCGCGAGCAGTTCCGAGTTCTGTTTCTCGACAAAAAGAACCAGCTGATCGCCGACGAGACCATGAACAGTGGCACCGTCGACCATGCCCCGGTCTATCCGCGCGAAGTGGTCCGCCGCGCGCTCGAGTTTTCGGCCAGCGCCGTGATCCTGGTGCACAACCACCCCTCAGGTGACCCCACACCCTCCCAGGCCGACATCGACATGACCCGCCAGATCGCCGAGGCGGCGCGACACCTGCGCATCTCTGTCCACGACCATCTGGTGGTCGGTCGCGACGGCGTCGCCAGTTTCAAGGCGCTGGGGTTGATGTGATGGCATTCATCCGCGTATTCCGGAGTCTGCCATGACTCTTGCCGCCAAAACCGCCCTGATCACCGGCTCTACCAGCGGCATCGGGCTGGCCATTGCTCGGGCCCTGGCGAAGGAGGGCGCCAACATAGTGCTCAACGGCTTTGGCGACGCAGCCGGCATCGAGGCGGAGCGCGCCGGCATCGAGGCCGAGTTCGGCGTCAGGGCCGCCTACGACGGTGCCGACATGACCGATCCTGCGGCCATCGCCGCCATGATCGCCACCGCCGAGGCCCGGTTCGGCGGGGTGGACATTCTGGTCAACAATGCCGGCATCCAGCACGTAGCGCCAATCGACGAATTTCCAATCGACAAGTGGAACCAGATCCTGGCGATCAACCTGTCGTCAGCCTTCCACGCCATGCGTGCGGCGATCCCGGGTATGAAGGCGCGCCGGTGGGGCCGGATCATCTCCACAGCCTCCGCCCACAGCATGGTCGCTTCGCCGTTCAAGTCGGCCTACGTCGCCGCCAAACACGGTCTGGTCGGCCTGACCAAGACCGCCGCGCTCGAGGTTGCAACCTCAAAGATCACCGTCAACTGCATCAGCCCGGGCTATGTCTGGACCCCGCTGGTGGAACGCCAGATCCCCGACACCATGGCGGCGCGCGGCATGACCAAGGACCAGGTCATCAACGACGTGCTGTTGGCTGCCCAACCGACCAAGGCGTTTGTTACCTCGGATCAGGTGGCGGCGATGGCCGTGTTCCTTTGCTCCGACGCCGCCAGCCAGATCACCGGGGCTAACCTGTCCATGGACGGCGGTTGGACAGCCGCTTAGCCCTCGACCTCAAAGCTCAGGCCTGCGTGCCGCTGCAACCGATCCACCAGCAGGCCCTGCAATGCGGCACCCGGCGTCCAGATGCCGCCAGCCACGTCCGGTGCCTGCACAAGGCAAATCGCCGCCTCGGCCAGCATCTTGGAGGTTGAACCATAGCCCGGGTCCATGTCGCCCTTGACCGCCACACGCACCTGACGCCCGTCACCCGCGATGCCGATGAACAGGATGTCGTAGAAGCCCGCCTCGCGTTCAGCCATGCTGGGGCCGTCACCCGGTTTCGGCACGCCGCCCGGCAGCGAGGCCATGTCGGTGAACCCCGGACCACCAGAGTCCGGCGCGCCCATCACCATCTCGTCGTAGACAAAGTCTGCACCGTAAGCATGGCCCATCAGCAGGTTCGAGCGGTGTACATTCTTGGTATTGATGACGGCCATCATGAAGGGCGCGACGGGCCCTACATCAGGGTCGTCTTCGGCAGCCTGGCCGCCGGGTTGCGCCGGCCCTTCAAAGCCCGGCGTCAGGCCGAAGGGGCTCATCATCACCGCCAGCATCGACGGGTCCTTCTGGATCGCCGCCATGGTCGCCGCCCCGCTGGCCGCCGTGCCGCCGGAGAGGCCACCCTGCATGCCGCGGACACGACCCTTCACGCGCGTAACGATCCCGCCCAGCCTGGCCTTGGCCGTTTCCTGACAAAAATAGACGCCCAGTTCGAACGGGACCGAGTCAAAGCCCACCGAGAACAGAATCCGCGCGCCCGACGCCTTGGCCGTTGCCTCATGGGCGTCGATCATCTGGCGCATCCAGTTGGGCTCGCCGCTCAGGTCCAGATAGTCCGTGCCCGCCGCAGCACAGGCCGCCACCAGGTCCGAGCCGTACAGTTGATAGGGCCCCACCGTAGTGATGATCGCCTTGGCGCGCTTAACCATCGCCGCCACCGAGGCGGCGTCCGATGCGTCGGCCACGACCAGCGGCGTACCCTTGGGTGCACCGATCTCGTCGCGCACCTCGGCCAGCTTGGCTGCCGAGCGACCGGCCATGGCCCATTTAACTTCGCCGCCCGAGCCGTAATGCGTCGCCAGATGCTGGGCCACCAGGCGACCCGTATAGCCGGTGGCACCGTAGACGATGATGTCGAACTCAGCGTTGGGGTTCATGAGATGGTCTCCCTTTTAGCTGGCGACCTTACAAATTTACAGCGTCAACGCAACGGCTCCGGTTAGGCTCAACTCATGACGGTGGAACTTGGAATCATCGAGGGCTTCTTTGGGCGGCCCTATGACTGGGCTGAGCGGGCGGACATGGTCCGGGCTTTGGCCCCATACGGCTACGGCTTCTACCTCTACGCCCCCAAGGCCGATGGGTATCTGCGTCGAAAGTGGCGCGAGCCCTATACCGACGTGGACATGGCGGCCCTCGGTACTTTCGCTGAGGTCTGCCGCGATGCGGGCGTTCGCTTCGGCGTGGGCCTCAGCCCCTATGAGCTCTTCCTGGACTTCGACGCTGCGGCCAAAGATGCGCTGGCAGCAAAGCTGGCGCAGCTCGACAGCCTGGGCGTGGCCGATCTCGGCGTATTCTTCGACGACATGAAAGGTGACCTGCCCGCCCTGGCCGTGCGCCAGATCGAGATCGTCCACTGGATCGCCGAACGGAGCCAGGCCTCGCGCCAGATCGTCTGCCCCAGCTATTATACCGATGACCCGGTGCTCGACCGCGTGTTCGGCCAGCGGCCCGCCAACTATCTGGAAGACCTGGGTGCAGGCCTCGATCCTGCCATCCAGTTGATGTGGACCGGTGAGGAGGTCTGGTCCCGCGAATACTCACCCGGCCATCTGGCCCGGGTGAGTGAACAGATGCACCGAAAGCCGTTTCTCTGGGACAACTATCCCGTCAATGACGGCCCACGCATGAGCCAGCACCTGCACCTTCGCGCTTTCACCGGCCGCCCGGCCAGCATTGCAGCGCATATCTCCGGCCACGCCGTTAACCCGGCTTCACAGGCAGTGCTCTCCCGCATTCCAGCCCTGACGCTGGCCGAAAGTTACGCCAGGGGCGAGGCCTACGAATACCTCGCCGCGTTCCGTCGCGCTGCGGCGGCTGTGCTGGGACCGGACCTCGCCGACGCCGTTGAACGCACTCTGCTGTTGCTGGAAGACACCGGCCTGGACGGCCTGGATGATGAGCGCAAGGCCCGCCTGCGCACCCGCTTCGCCGCCTTCGACCACCCCGCAGCGAGCGAGATCGTGGCCTGGCTGGACGGTGCCTTCGACATCGGAGCCGGTGAACTTCAGACCCAGTAGCGGCGCGGTCGCTGCTTCATCTCTTTCCGTTTCGCGCGGCAGGCCTATCCTGGCGTCAGCGGTCTCGAAGAACCGGTTTGTCGGGAGGCATTTCAAGATGATGTTCCGTTTGGTGGTGTTGGGACTGGTCGCCCTGATCGCGACGTCTGCCTCGGCGCAGGCCTACAAGGCACCGCGCACCGCGTTGGGACAACCCGACCTGCAAGGCGTCTGGACCAACGCCACCATCTCGCCGCTGACACGCCCGTCGAAATTCGGCACCCGCAATGTGTTGACCCGCGAGGAAGCCGCCGCCCAGGAACAGGCCAACGCCGCTCAGATCAGCCGCGCCGACGAACCAACCCCGCCCGACCTCAAAGTCACAGACCTGAAGAACGCCGACTGCGGACCGGATGGGCTGACCGGCTTCAACTGCGGATACAATCAGGGCTGGAAAGACCCCGGCACCAACGTCATCGACCTGAACGGTGAGAAGCGCGCCTCGATCCTGACGTTACCGGCCAATGGCCAGTTCCCGTCCCTCAGCAAGGCCGGCCAGGCCAAGCGCCAGGCCCGGGCCGAGACCGGTGGCAACTATGACGGGCCGGAGAGGCGAGGCCTGGGCGAGCGTTGCCTGCTGTCGTTCGGGTCGTCGGCAGGCCCCCCCATGCTGCCGCTGATGTACAACAACACCTACCAGATCGTGCAAACGGCTGATGCGGTGCTGATAGAGGTTGAGATGGTCCACGACACGCGCATCGTCCGGCTCAACAGCCAGCATCATCCGGCAGGCCTAAAAACCTGGATGGGGGACTCGATCGGCCGCTGGGAGGGCGACACTCTGGTGATCGAGACCATCAACATGCGCCCCGAGCAGGGCCTGCGTGGCAGTGCCGAGGGCCAGAGGGTGACCGAATGGCTGACCCGCATCGGTCCCGGCAAGATCGCCTATCGCTTCACGGTCGACGATCCGGCAACCTATGATCAATCCTATTCCGGCGAGGTGGCCTTCAATGCGACCAAGGGGCCGATGTACGAATACGCCTGTCACGAAGGCAACTACGCCATGGAGGGCATCCTGGCTGGTGCCCGCGAAGCCGAAAGGGCTGGCCGGGCCATAGAGGGCGGTCACGGAGAGGTTCGCGAAGAAGGCGTAAACTGAAGCCCCTTCCCGTTTTCCGAAACCCGCCTATTCTTGGCTTAAACGGATTAGAATATCCGGTCTGCCGGGAGATTTTGAAATGACCCTGCGCGCCCTTGTGCTCGCCACCGCGTGTCTTGTTATGACCTTGCCGGCTGCGGCGCAGACCGCAAAGTCGCCCGCCAGATCTTCGGCGTGGACAGCGCCACGCAATGTATGGGGCCAGCCTGATCTTTCAGGCGTCTGGACCAACGCCACCATTACCCGGCTTGAGCGTGATCCACGGTTCGGTGACCAGCTCGTGCTGAGCGCGGACGAGGCGCACCGCCTGGAGGGCTCCAACGCCAAGGTCCGCGACGCCGCCGCCCTGCCGACCGATCAGAAGACCGGTGTCGACGACCTGCCCACCTGTGGCGACGGTTCCAGCGGTCCGGCCTGCGGCTACAACGCCTTCTGGGTGGCACCTGGCACCAAGGTGATCCGTATCGGCGGCGAGGCGCGTTCCTCGATACTCGTCGCGCCGAAAAATGGCCGGTTGCCGCTGAACGAGGCCGCCGTGGCGCGCCAGCGAGCCGCCTTCGGCAACGGTCGACTGGGTAATTTCGATGGACCCGAACGCCGGCCACTGGGCGAGCGTTGCCTGGTCGGATTTGGCTCCACGGGCGGGCCGCCGATGCTACCGGTGCTATATAATAATCACTATCAGATCGCCCAGAACGGCCATGAGGTGATGATCCAGGTCGAGATGGTGCACGACACCCGAATCGTCCGCCTGGGTGGTCAGCATCCGCCCGCCAGCGTCCGCCTCTGGATGGGCGATTCCATAGGCCGCTGGGACGGTGACACCCTGATCGTCGAGACCACCAACTTCCGCCGGGACCAGACGTTCCGAGGTGCCACCGAGAACATGAAGGTGATCGAATACTTCACCCGAATTTCGCCACAACAGATCAAATATACCTTCGAAGTCATTGATCCGGCGACGTTTACCGAACCTGTCAAAGGCGAGCAGGCGCTCAATGTCTCCGACGAGGCAGTCTATGAATACGCCTGCCATGAAGGCAACTATGCCCTGCATGGCATCTTGGCCGGTGCGCGGGAAGAAGAGCGCCAAGGCCGGGAAATGGAAGGCAATCGCGGCGCAGTTAAGGAAGAAGGCGGTGAGTAGCCGTCGCCTCTAGGCCTTACCGCTGATAACGCCGGCAACCATCAGCTTGTTCTTCCGCCATCCGCCCCAGCGGAAATAGATCAGAGCCAGCATGGCGGATCCGATGGTTCCGAGCGGGAAACTCCACCATATCGCCGCCGCCCCCAGCACCGGCAGCAGGTTCAGCGCAAACGGTACTCGCATCACCCACATGGTCGTCGCATAGATCAGGGTCGGCGCCAGCATGGCGGAATTGGCACGCACCATCGCCGACAAACCGTTGGTCACCGCCAGGAATACCCAGCCCCACAGGACGATGTGATTGATTTCGCGCGCGATCCTGAGCGCGTCACCGCCATCGGGCAGGAACAGCTTCAGCGCCAGATCTCCCAGTCCATAGACAATGCCCGCGGCCAGCAGTGTGAACCCGACGGACACCAGGCATCCCTGCAGGGCGATCTTGCCAATCCGATCCCATCGACCTGCACCGATACAGATTGCCGCCATGGCCGACATGGATTGCGCGATCGCCCCGGACGGCATCTGCACATAGCCCCAGAGCTGGGCGGCGGCGGCGTAGGCCGAAGCCGTAGCGGCACCCTGAGCGTTCACCAGCGACAGCAGCACGAAATAGGCCCCCTGCACGATGATGTTCTCGGCCGCCATCGGCGCGCCTTTGGTCACCAGCATCCACATCAGTCCAAGGTCCGGCTTCAGGTTGTGCAAGTCCTCGCGCCGCAGAGCCAGGGGATGGCGACGGACATAGAGATAACCCACCAGCGCCAGCAGCGCCGCGCCATAGGCGATCACCCCGCCGATCGCGACACCCGCGATTCCCAGCTTCGGAAATCCAAAAGCGCCCACCAGCAATACCGGCGTCAGGAACAGGCCCAGACCGATGGCGATCAACGAGAAACGGAACGGCGTTCGGGCGTCGCCGACCCCGCGCAGCATCATCATCAGAAAGGAAAAGGTGAACACCGGCGGCATCGAAACACAGGTGAACCTGAGATAGTCGATCGCCATCTCCCGCGCAGCCAACGGCAGGTGGATCAAATCCAGCAGATTGGGCGCAAAAATGAACCCCAACACACCGGCCAGCAAGGAAGAACCCAGAGCAAAGGTGATCGAGTTGCCGGTCAGTCGCTTTACCACCGACGGGTCGCCGTGACCCAGAGCCTGGCCGATGGCGATGCCAGCCGCCGATCCCACGCCCATGACACTGCCGGTCATCATCCACATAAACAGGTTGGCGTTGACCACAGCCGTAAGTGCGTTGGGTCCCAGCGCATGACTGACCCAGACTGCACCCCAGCTTCCTGACAACGCCATCAGCGTATTGGTCGCCAGCAACGGCATCCCGAACCGCACCAGCGTCGAGGCCACAGGCCCGTCAATCAACCGCCGCTCATTGATCTGGGAGCGTTGGGTTGCCGCCGGGAGGTCTAAGACGGGCTCTTCAGACGACATACTGGCTTTTCGAAATTCCGACTCGGTCGCAAAGCGAGACCATAGCGTTTCACCCGGCCTCGACCTACAGCTTCAGGTCCCTCAGCCGCAACGCGTTGCCGATCACACTCACCGATGACAGCGCCATGGCGGCGGCGGCAACCTGGGGCGACAACAACAGGCCAAACGCCGGATACCTCGATTATACCCCCATGGGGCATATTGAGAAAACCAGTCGGGGGTTTATAGATGGCCCATACGGAGGCTTTGGATGCAACACGACGGCAAGCCTCATTTGCTGAACCGACTGAGCCGCATCGAGGGACAGGTGCGCGGCATCGAGGGACAGGTGCGCGGCATCGCGCGGATGGTCGAGAACGACCGCTATTGTATCGACGTCCTGACCCAACTTCGCGCCGTTCGCGCCGCCTTGGCGAAGGTCGAGACCCAGATCCTGCGCGACCACCTTGGCCACTGCATCGAGGGTGCGATCATCTCCGGCGACAAGGCAGAGCAGCGAAAAAAAGCTGAAGAATTGATCCTGCTCATGGAGCGCGAGGCGCGCTGAGAGATGCTACAGGTTTGCAATAACCCTAAAGGAACTAACTCCCATGAACCGGATCTTGAAGAGTGTAGGTTTGGCGATCAGCATCAGCCTGATCGGTGGTGCTGCCTTGGCCTGCGGGCCGGACGGCTGCGACAAGGGCAAGGACGGCAAAATGGAATGCTGCTGCGACAAGATGAAGGATGGCAAGGCTGCGGTGCCCAAGGCCGACGCGCCGAAGCCCGCTCAACCGGACCCCCACGCCGAACACAAACACTAGTCCCGTCGGCGCCGAACCAATACGCCCTTGAGGTCCCGGCCCAGCCGGATCCACAACAGGATCAGCCCGGTGATCACCACCGGCAGGGTCAGGGCTGCGGCGGCGATGATCAGCGGGTGGTTAAAATTGCTGCCGGTCTTGAAGTCCAGGATGTGGATCCGCCAGAATACATCATAGACGCGCCAGACATTCGACCTGCGGCTGACCACCTCGCCGGTCTCGGGCGACAGATAGAAGCTGGTGCGCTCGGCGTCGTTGAAATCTACCCGCCACAGCGGCCCGGGTCGACCCGCCTCCTGCGGCGCGACCGCAAACCAGCGTGGAACCGCAGGTTGGCCCCTGCCCTCGTATTGCGCGCCGGCCAGCAGCCGCGCTTCCGGGGCCGGCAATGGCACGACATGCCGACCGGTCCGCGCATCCACCACGTGCGTCACGCCATCTGTACCCTTCAGAACCCAGAGCGGCCCGCGCAAGGTCGACTTCAGCGCCGCCTCAAACGGGCTGATACCCATGGCCCTCGCAGCGTCGGCATATCCGATCAACCCCTCTGCCGGCAGGGCGCCCGGCTGGAATTTGGCGGCATGGTGCTCACTGCGCACGCGCTCGATGGGGATGGCGGTCATCACCAGACCTCCCAGCACCCATCCCAGCACCTGCAGACCCACAATCAGGGCCAGCCACTTATGGATTTGAGTCGACAGACGCACCATATCGCCACTCCTGCACGGGCGACCACAAAAGCGCCATGGCAAGTCGATGTTAAATTTAATGACCTGCACGCAAGGCGATACTGAGTTGAACTCCGAACGACGATTGTTTCTGGGCGCCGTGGCGGCATCCGCCCTGCTGCCGTCATGGGCCCGTAGCCAGAGCGCCGGTCTGGTTCGCCCGCCCGCCCTGGCCGGCGAGGATATCGCGCTGACGATCGGTCACGTCCCGTTAAAAATCGAAGGACGACCCGCCCACGGCATCGCCATCAACGGCACGGTTCCCGGCCCGCTGATCCGCCTGCGCGAAGGCCAGAATGTCCGCATCGCAGTGACCAACAACCTGCCTGACGAGGACACATCGATCCACTGGCACGGCCTGCTGGTCCCCTTCCAGATGGATGGTGTGCCCGGCGTCAGCTTTCCGGGGATCAAACCCGGCAATACCTTCGTCTATGAGTTCCCGGTCGTCCAGGCAGGCACCTATTGGTACCACAGCCACTCCGGGCTCCAGGAGTTGTTGGGCCACTACGCGCCGTTGGTCATCGATCCAGCCGGGGCAGAGCGCGCGCCCTATGACCGCGAGCATGTGGTGGTGCTCTCGGACTACAGCTTCATGCATCCCCACAAGATGATGCAGAAGCTGAAGCAGCAATCCGGCTATTTCAATCACGCAAAGCAGACTGTGGCGGGCCTGCTCGCCGGCAAGGATCAACCTCTGAACGCACGGGTCGAGTGGAGCGCCATGCGCATGGATCCCACCGATATCCTCGACGTCACCGCCTCGACCTACACCTATCTGATCAACGGTCACGGTCCGGCGGACAACTGGACCGGCCTGTTCAAGCCCGGCGAGCGCGTGCGGGTGCGGATCATCAATGCTGCGGCCATGACAATCTTCAACCTGCGGATACCGGGCCTGCGGATGACGGTGGTCCAGGCCGACGGCCAGGACGTGCAACCGGTCGAGATCGACGAATTGCAGATCGCCAACGCCGAGACCTATGACGTGATCGTCCAGCCTGTGGAGGATCGGGCCTATGCCCTGGTTGCCGAGGCCGCCGACCGTTCCGGGCTGGTCCGCGCGACCCTGGCACCGCGCCCCGGCATGATCGCCCAGGCCCCGGCCTTGCGCCAGCGGCCACTGCTGAAAATGCGCGACATGGGCATGGATATGGGTGGCATGGACCACGGCGGCGGCCACAGCATGTCGATGCTCGACCCCAAAAACGCGCGTCGGGTCAGGATGGGGCCCGGAGTCCAGATGATCTCACCCATGCCGGTCGACCGCACCGGCGAGCGACCGACGGGTCTGGAGGCCGCCGAGGGCAAGGTCCTGAGCTATGCCGATCTCGTGTCGGCCACCCCGAACCCGGACACCCGCGCTCCGTCGCGATCCATGGAAATTCACCTCACCGGCAACATGGAACGCTTTATGTGGGCCTTCGACGGTGAGAAATTCAGCGAGATCACCAGGCCGATCCCGTTCCGCCGCGATGAACGGGTCCGTGTCACGCTGGTCAACGACAGCATGATGAACCACCCGATCCACCTGCACGGACACTTCTTCGAGGTGGTGAATGGTCAAGCGGGCCAGCACCCGCGCAAGCACACGGTCAATGTCATGCCGGGCGGCAAGGTGGCTTTCGATCTTACCGCCGACGCTCCCGGCGACTGGGCGTTCCACTGCCACATGCTGCTGCACATGCACGCGGGCATGTTCAAGGTGATCACCGTACGGCCGCTCGACGGAGCCGCCGCATGAAGCGGTTCACGTTGATGGCCGCCCTTCTCATTGGTAGCCCTGTCCTCGCCCAGACCCCGGACCCGCACGCGGGCCACGTCATGGCGAAGCCGAAAGCCCAGCCCGCCGTGGATCCCCATGCGGGACATGTCATGCCGGCGCCACCAGCCGAACCGCATGCCGGCCACATCATGCCTGCGCCAGCTCCAAAGCCGGGAGCAGATCCCCACGCCGACCACACGATGCCGATGGCAACCGGGGTTCGGTCCACGTCACCTCCACCCGTTCCGACGGATCACGCCGCCGAACAGTTCTACAAGCCAGCGGAAATGGCCATCGCCCGTGAGGGACTGCGGCGGGAGCACGGTGGCATGGGCTGGTCAAAGGTGATGTTTGAGATCGCAGAATATCGCCCAGGCGCACGCGGAGACGGCTTTGCGTGGG